>JALXBH010000183.1 GCA_026991535.1 Calditrichia bacterium
CCGCCGGCATAAATTTTAAAGTTGATGCTGCCGCCGCTTTTTTCCTTCAGACTTTTACTGAACTCTTTCATCACATTCATCCAGGTGGAACCTTCCGGGGCCAGGGTGGCAAACTTGATCTTTACCGATTTCTGGGCCAGGGCCCAGCCGCTCATCAACAGTATGATTATCAGTCCCTTCAACACTCTCATCTTATCTCCTTAAAAAAGTTCTTCTTTCATTGTTAACAATCTTTTAGCCTTGTCGCGGGCGATGGCGTTAAACAGTTTCAGCGACGGGGCCTTGTTCAGGTCAAAGGACAACACCTTTTGTAAATAGCCGTCAAAGGCTTCCTCATCCAGAACCTTGGCCGCGTAAAAGCGGGCCAGGTAGACATAGGTCAGCAAAAACCTTCCCCCGGTTATTTCCAGATTTTTTTCAAACAGCTCCCGCGCCTTTTCCGGGTTACCGCCCATGATGCGCGGTTTGACACCGTAGATGGAGCCCTTAAACAGATAAACGGCGCCGTTAAAATAGGCCGGATTCCACCCGGCGATACGCTCCATGATCACCTCCACGCGGGGCAACTCCAACAAAGCCTTAGGTTCATCCAGGCTCAGATTGATATAACCGGCCCAGGCAAAAGCGTACCAGAACAGCGCCGGCATCTTTTCCGCCTCCATGACGCTCACGTTCTTTTTTAGCAGCTCAAGATCCGTGGTTTCCACCCCCTTGTCATCCAGGGCCCGCCGGGCGTATTCCCGGGCCCGCAGATAAAAGCCCTTAGCCCTTTGGGGGCTGCTGTCTTCCACAAAGCCCAGGGCGTAACCGGCATAGGCCTGGGTCAGCAGCATCAACAGGCTGTGATTCTTCGGATCGTTACGCAACAGTCCTTCCAACAATTTCAGATTGGAGGCCAGGGCCTGTTCGGCCAGTTGCAGGTCATCCTCTTCGTACAGGGCCATGGCGCTCTCTTCAAAGATGGGTGTCATCTGGCGCACGGCCAGTCTGTTAATGCTACAGGCACTTAATGTCACTAAAACGAAAAAAGTAAACAGAACGGGTTTCATGACGGCTCTCTATTTGGATGCGTTTTCAATTTCCTGATGCACTTTTTTTATAAACGGTGCAAACAGATCGATGGGTACCGGAAATACGGTTGTGGAGTTCTTCTCCGCGGCCACTTCCACCAGGGTTTGCAAAAAGCGCAGTTGCAGGGCCGAAGGCGATTCGTCCAGCTTGTGCGCGGCCTGGGTCAGTTTGTCGGCGGCGGTAAATTCACCCTCGGCGGCAATGATCTTGGCCCGGCGTTCCCGCTCGGCCTCGGCCTGCTTGGCCATGGCCCGCTTCATCTCTTCCGGCAGGTCGATGTGCTTGATCTCCACCAGAGAGACCTTGATCCCCCAGGGATCGGAATGGGTGTCGATGATCTGTTGCAGTTCCTGATTGATGCGCTCGCGATCCATCAGCAGGTCGTCCAGTTCCACCTGCCCGGCGATACTGCGCAACGTGGTTTGCGCCAGTTGCGAGGTGGCAAAGAGGTAATTCTCCACATCGATGACCGCCTTGGTGGGATCGACCACCCGGAAATAGAGGACGGCATTTAACTGAACCGAAACATTATCCTTGGTGATCACATCCTGCGGCGGGATGTCCATCACCACCGTGCGCAGGCTGATCTTGACCATCTTATCGATCATGGGAATAAGAATGATGATGCCCGGGCCCTTTGAGTTTATCACACGCCCCAGGCGGAAAATCACGCCCCGTTCATATTCCTTAAGAATACGAATGGAGCTGGCAAAAATAAAAAGCAAAGCAAGTAAAAGACCTATACCCGGACTCATAACTCCTCCTTTGGTTTTAAAACAACCGGTTTATGCTGTCGTGTCCGGCGGATATTCCGCCAAAGCCGCGTAAATTAATCTAAGGCTTTTACCCTTAAGGTGAGGTGATTTTTATCCACCGCCACCACCTGCACGCGGGTGCCTTTTTTTAAGGGTGTATCACTGCGGGCCCGCCAGTATTCGCCATGGACGCGCACGGTGCCTTCCGGATTCAATACCTTGCTGACCACGCCGGTTTCACCTACCAATCCTTCCAGACCCGTTTGCGGTTTTCGCCTTTGGGCTTTTAAGGCCAGACCGATGGCAAACAGAAAGAACAACGCCGTAAAGATAACCACAAACACGATAACCTCCCATGAAATATTCAGCTCCGGTATGGGGGAGTCAATCAGCATGACCGATCCGATGGAGAGGGCGATAACGCCGCCGATGGAAAGCAGTCCGTAGCTGGGTACTTTGATCTCCAGTAAAAAGAGAATGATGGCAAAGAGGATCAGCAGGAAACCGGCATAGTTGACCGGCAGGGTGTTGAGGGCGAAAAAACCGGTGATCAGGGCGATGCCTCCGGCCACGCCGGGCAGGATGGCGCCGGGGCTGTACAGTTCCAACATAATGCCCAGGGTGCCGATCATCATCAGGATATAGGCCACATTGGGGTTGACGATAACATCGAGCAGACGCTGGCGCCAGGTCATTTCAAAAGTGATGACCGTGGCGGCGGCGGTTTCCAGCGTATGGGTGCTGCCGTCATCCAGGGTGACGACCCGGCCGTCCAGTTGTTTGAGTAAATCGCCGGTGGTGGGGGCGATATAGTCGATTACATGACGTTTCAGGGCTTCCGAAGCGGTGATGTTGGCGCTTTCCCGGATGGCCTCCTCGGCCCAGTCCGCGTTGCGCCCGCGTTGTTCGGCCACGGCCCGCACCTTGGCGATGGCGTCGTTGGTCACCTTGTCCATCATAATGCTGCCGGAAAGGGAGTCCTGTTCCCCGCCGCCGGGCATGCCGCCACCGAAAACGGGATGGGCCGAGCCGATATTGGTGGACGGAGCCATGGCGGCCACATGGGCGGCATAGGTGATAAACATGCCGGCCGAGGCGGCCCGCGCCCCGGAGGGGGCCACATAGACGATTACGGGAATGCGGGCATTCTGGATGGTTTTCATTATCCCGTGCAGGGACTCCATCAAGCCGCCCGGGGTATCCATCTGGATCAACAGGGCCTGCGCATTTTCGTTTTCCGCCCGTTCCACAGCCTGTTCAATATATTCGGCCGCCACCGGATTGATCACGCCGTTGATGATGATCCGGTGTACCGGCCCGGCCGCCAAAAGGGGGGCGCTTAGAAAAAAAAGTATAAGGAGGACTTTGAAGAAACGCATGACAGGCTCTCCATATCGTTGGTTAAATGTAAATTAGTATGAATTTGCTCAAGAAAAAAGAAAAAAGGAACATGGGATGAACGGAGCGGGAGGGGTGCTTTAATCCGCATTCAACAGATCAAGGTTCCACGCGCTTTAAACGAAAAAAGCGCTCCCGGCGGGAGCGCGATCATGACAGGGGAAGATTTTAGTCCCGCGCCGCCAGTAACAGATCGTTTTTATTGATCAGGCTGTATTCGGAAAAGACACTTTGACTGATAAAGGTGAAGCGCAGATGCAGCTTACGGTACTCCCATATCTGCCGGCCGCCCGCAAAGCGATCGGAGGAAACGGCCTTAACAACCACGTCCGGTTGCCCCAAAAGGATATAGACCATGCCCAGATCCGTGAGCCAGCCTTTTTTATAGGAAGAACCGAACCACTTGTTGGCATTTTGCATGCGCCGGTAATATTCCAGCATCACGTCGTTAAGCGGGGTTTGCCCCCGGGGGTCCCGCTTTTTCCAGAACTCATTCAGCGCCTGCTGCCAATGGTTGGCCGTTATGGCGCGCATGGAGTCGTATTGCGCCGCGGTTAACAGATAGCGAATCTCCCTTAGCGCTTGTTCATAGGTTTTAAAGCGCAGGTCGATGGGCGATTGCACAACGGTAAAACTGTTTTCCGTTTCGGCGATCGCGCCGCCGTTGTTTTGGCTGATCCTCAGGCGGTAGGCACCGGGAGCAAGTGATGTGGTGGACAGGGTGGTTTTAAAGCCGGGGTTACGGGTAGCCACGGCCACTCTTTCCTTTTTAGTGTAAACAATTCCGCCGTCCTCCTTCATCAGAGTATAGGTTACCTCCACATTGTCGGTGCTTTCGGGGAAATAGGACTCGTAATATATATGCGCAACGGGCGCGCTGAAAAAATAGGTTCGCTCCAGGTTGGGATAGGCCCGCCCTCCCGGCCGTGCCGGAGCGGAGAACAATTGTATGGCGCTCAGGTGAAAACCACCGTAATAGGAAGGGACATGAAGGGACTCTTTTTTGGTAAACTCCTTGTTGCTGTGCTTATCGCGGATGACAAAGCGGGCCCGGTAATCTCCCGGATTTACGCTAAGGCGCAGACACAGGTAATGGGTGATATCGCTGGCAATGGTTTTATCAAAGCGAAGACAGTGGAAGGATTGCGTCAGGTTTTGGCGTGCCTGGAGTTCCTCTTTTTCATTATACAGATAAAGAGTGGCTTCTATGGCGCCGTCAAATCCCTCGTTATCGCGCTTATATGTAATATCGGCGTTATCCAGGCTGAAGTGGTAATTCAGATAGGTTTTTCCCGGCAGTGGCGCTTTATAGGTAACGTAGTCCGTGCTTATCCCGGCATAAAGTGCTCCGGCCAGACCAAGTGTTGCGACAAACAAGAATATATTTCTAAAAAGCATGTTATCCTGCCTTTCTCACTGCTCCGGCTCCCTCTGTTTTATTAGTCGAAACAGAATACGGGAAATTAAATCACTTTTTCTTCACGCGGGGATAAGTTTTTTAGCCCGCGTCATGTTGTAAATGGCGGCGGAACACAAGGGATATAAAAAAGAAAAATGTTAAAAAGGGCGATAGTGGTAATATTTTGACCAATCGGGCTTGATAATTAAATCGGCCTTCAAACTCCGCAAAAAGAGGAAAACCGCCTCCCTCTATCCGCGCCGCGGGAGAAATCCGTTGAAACGGATAGAGGGAAATCCACGTTCCTTCCATCCGCACGGATGAGTGGGGGAGTTAACCCGATTGCCCCGTCCCCGAAGCCCGGGGAGGGGCCGGGGG
>JALXBH010000184.1 GCA_026991535.1 Calditrichia bacterium
ACGCGAAGGAAGCCTCCCCTTGTTAGGCCGGGGCATCGAGCCACCCCCAACCCCTCGCCGACCCTCGGGGAGGGGAGTAGTGTATGGGCGAAAGGCGGTAACCCCCGGATTTATCCGGGTAGATGGAAAGAACATGAGAGTCCCCCAATCCGTTTCAACGGATTGGCCTATGATGGACGGCCTTTCCCGGTCAATGAGCCTGGCGAAACGCAAGGTCCGGCCCCCACCCCCGTTCGCTCCCCGAGCTTTGGGGAGGAGTGACTCAAAAGCTGAGCCTGTGGAGAGGTTCCTTGTTCTGTGGGAAAACAGAAGAGGCGTTATAAATAACTGCCGGTCAACCTGCCTTATGCAAAGCATGCCCAATAGTCACACAATCCACCTGAAGCTGAAAAACATATGTCGCTATTGAGTCCCAGGCCGACTCAGCCATATGGTGTTAAGTTTTTATTATTGATTTCCGTATGAATAAAAAAACTAACCTATATTGACACATATATCATATATTTTGTATATAGAACAATAAACGTATTTAAAATATTTTCTGAAAAAGGCTGGAGCGATGTTAAAAACGAAAATACATTTTTCATTTTTCAATAGCCTTTTTCCGCCTTGCTTATAATTTCTTTTTGTATTCCATCTGGTTCCGTTTTTTTTGCAACGCCGATTGTTTTTATTACTGGAGTGATTGGTTTGGATAAGTAGCACTTCCGGTAACTTTATATTAACAATTCGAAATTTAAAAAGGACGCCAAAATGCGAAAAATAATGATACTGTCAGTTTTGCTGCCCGTTATGCTTGCGGCGCAGGCTGATTTACTGAATACGCCCCCGGTTTTTGTTCCTCGGGCAAAATCGGAAAAATTGCCACAACCCTTTATATGCCTGGATTCCATATTGAACGATCTCTATCAACAGGCCGGACAAACGGAAAGCGTCGGTAAGATCGTCCATGACATGGATGATGAAAAGTTAATGGAACTTGCCCGGGTCATGGTGCAGGTTAGTTTATACCCGAGTATTATGCATTTGAATTTATTGTACAAGGAGAACAAGCCCTGGCATGAGCGCACCAAAATACTTAATCAAAGAAAAAACAAAAATCTACCCTATTTAAAACAACCCAAGCCGGGCGCCTTGCAATCCTATATTAAAAAAGTAATAAAAGAACGGCTACCCTGGGAGTGGAAATTCCATCTGGAAAATAAATATATATTATATGTACATGTTAATCTGGCTGATCGAAAGGTAACCGGCAAGACCGGCAAGGTTCCATACTACCGGGTATATATCATTGACGATATTAAGGGAAATTTTCACTATGGTCAAAATATTGAACTTGTTTCAAATTATGTCAGGGGAAGAATGACAGAGGGCAAAAGTTATATTGTGTTTTTATTGATGAAACGTACCAAAGGACCTGAATATATGATACGGGGACTTGCGACGGAGGGATACGGCTTCCTGCCTGTTGAGAACGGCTTTATTATTGACCGGGAAAATGTTTTACGTCTTGGAAAGGAGCGCATAAGCCTTAGCACATTTAAGCGGTCGATAAAAAGTTTTCTGAATAAAGTGGGAGGACGGTGAGATGAAAAGATATATCTGCCTTATTCCATGTTTGCTGTTTCTATCCATGTCACACCTGTTAGCCCAAAATACATACGGATATTTTGTATATGATGGGAATAATGTATCCTCCGATTGTTGCTTTTCGAAGAGTGATATTAAAAATGAAAGCAGACTCTTCATGAGATGGATCGGTTATTATAATGACAAGTCAGATAAAATACTGACCTGTTTGATCGAAGATCAATCCTGGTTTTAAATGTACTCTTATGTATTTAAATGAATAAACTCATAATTCTTATAATTTTTATTTCTGCTACACACTTGTTTGGGCAATTGACGGGTTTCTTATCCGGGCAGGTTGTCGACTCTCTGTCGCTCACTCCCCTGAGGGATGTGGAAATAATGGTAGAAGGTACACAGAAGGGAGCGTCAACGGATAAGAACGGCTACTTCAACCTTGCTTTGGTCCGGGGAAACTATGTACTTTCCATACGGATGGTTGGATTTAAAACGCTAAAAAGTATGGTTGAAATAAGGCAGGATTCAATAACTCACAGGACTTTCGTCTTAAGCCCTCGTCCTTATACCATGGCGCCCTTAACTGTAACGGATCATGAAATAAAATACAGTGTTCTCGATGTGGATATATCCCCAAAGCTGATAGAAGAATTTCCGGCACTTGGCGAAAGCGATGTTTTTCATGTCGTCCGGGCTTTGCCCGCTGTCACTTCTGCGTTTGATTATGGCAGTCAGATCTACATTCGCGGCAGTCGTTTTGATCAGACCCTGGTTACATTTAACGGTCTGCCCATCTACAACCCCTATCACATGGGGGGATTGTTTGGCGTTTTCGACGCTGATGCGACTGATAAAGTGGCGTTTAGCCCGGATGGTAATTTTATTGAACAAAGCGAGCGTTTATCCGGCAGAGTGAACATTATCCCCAAAGACGGGAGCGACCGCCAAACCAAAATCAGCCTGGGGCTTTTAAGCTCAAAGGCGCAACACGGTGATACAATAACAAACGGCTCCTTCTTTGTTTCGGCCCGGCGTACCTATATGGATTTTCTTAGTCGATTGGATGACACACCCGGATACGGTTTTTATGACTTTTCCGTTAATCTGAAATATCGACTTGGCAATGCGCATACTTTGAATCTGTTCTCTTTTTACTCCAGGGACTTTTTTCAGGATATTTATGACATAAAGGAAGTGACAAAAGCTAACAACGAGGATCCCTATTGGGGTAACAATGTCAGCGGTATACGCTGGAATTGGGCCCGTGACGGAAATATCTTTATTGAAGCCACACTGGGGCATAGCGGCTCGTTGGCAAGAACCCGGGCCGATCAGGTTGACGTCCGTAACTCCTATAATGAATACCTTGCCGGGGGTAAGCTACTCCTGTCGTTCAAAAACCATGTTTTTAAAACCGGGTTGGATTTTAAAAGCATACGCTATGCCTATCGCTGGAATATTGGCGCCTTCACATCACTGGAAAACTATATTGGTCCGCCCCAATTTGTTTTTTTCGATAACGCTCCATCCGTATTTCAATATTTAAATAACTCCCTGCGTACCTCACTGTTCATTCATGACGATATAAACCTTTTGGAAAGGTTTACTCTTGGGGCCGGAGTGCGTTTATCCTGGGACAACCTGACGGGTGGGGTCTACCTGCTGCCGAGTTTTAAGATAGCGTATCAACATTCCTCCAAGCTCTCTTTTAGCGCTGCCCTGTCCAGCCATATCCAGTATGATTATACTTTGAAGCGGATAAAGCGTGGTTTCTTTTTTGCACCGTTTTCCATCTATTTCCCCACAAATAAAAAGCAACCCCCGTTGCAAGGTTCAAATCTAACTTTTGGAGTGGATTTTGATTCCGGATATTGGGGGAATGTAAATGCTGAACTCTATTATAAAAGGATGCGCAATGTGCCGGCGGTGGATTTATACACGGGGCGTATTGAAACTTTGAAGAACGACGCCTACGGCTTTGAGCTTCTTTATCGGAAAAACATGGACTTTCTTTCCATGCTGGCCTCTTACGCCTATTCCCGCTCAATAATTATTGACGGGCAAAAGAGTTATCTGAGCGGATTTGACCGTTCGCATGCCCTAAAGCTTTTTACTTCTTATGAGTTGGGGCATAATTGGCAACTCAGTGCCTATTATACATACCAGAGCGGCTTACCTTATTCGCCCCTGAGCGGCCGCTTCATCGGCGCGGGATCAACAGAGAGGGATGGCGTTTACATAAGTACCATCGCCGATCCCCGTACTTTTATCGGTAGTGAAGGCCCGGTTGATTTGGGCCGAAACTCAATGCGTTTTCCGCCTTACAGACGCTTCGATTTCGGCGTTCAGAAAAAGTGGTATTGGGCTAAGCGGGTTTTTGCGGTGAAGCTGCAAGCCCTTAATATTTTCAATGAGAGCAATCCTGCATTTATCGAGGCCAATTTCGATATATCCAATGAAGAGCCGGAAACTAAAAACAATCTGCCCTTTCTACCCAGTGTTGAATTTTCATTCCAGTTTTAAAAGGCATTTTAACAAATGAAAAGTATTTTATATATCTTGTTGCTATTGCTGCTAAGTTGTGAATATTTAACCGATGCAGCTTTTACACGGGAAGTAAGCGTGGCCTGTGTATTGTCAAATTACTATGAAAGACAGGAAATATATATTTATTATACAAGCGAGGGCGCGCAAAATATAAGAAATCGCGACAGCCTTTTTGTTAAGGATGCCGGGGTCGAAGTTTCCTCCCTTTCTCAGAATATTCCTTTTTACCTTAATAAAAATTATAATGATGAACATCCGGGATGGGTTTATAAGGATTCGGGACACAAGCTGAAAGTAAGCGGAGGGACTACTTATAGGCTGAATATCAAAACCGACGCCGGTACCGTTTCCGGAGCCACGACCGTACCGGATTCTTTTACAATCGTATTTCCCCGGCCGGGTGAATATTATGAACCGGAAAGCATCTTAACCGCGGAATGGGAAAGAAAGCCCGGCGCGGCAATATATTTCGTGGAGCATTTAACGCCGCCGGATACCGTTTTTTCCTACAGAACAGGAAAATATGAGGTAAGGCGCTTCCTTAGTAATTTCTCAACAACCGGGAATGCGTTTGCGCTCGGTGAGAACAGTGTTCTAAAAAAAGGAAATCATATTTTACGCGTTATGGCCTGCGATATTAATCTTAAACGTCATCTGTTTGATGATATCGATATAAGCGGACTAAAGGGGGGTTATGGCTATTTTGGGTCCGCTTATGTCGATACGGTTTCTTTTTTTATCAAATAATTTTTAAGACTTTTGCTGCGCTCCTTTTTGAAGCGGTCAGGCCCCGCCCTTAACGTCTCCCGTCCTTCTGTATCAGTATCAGGTCGCTGAGCACCCTGCCGCTTTCCAGCAGGCCCCAGT
>JALXBH010000185.1 GCA_026991535.1 Calditrichia bacterium
CGCTTGCGTTTAAAACAAAAAGGTTTTACCGTATATGAACACCGGCTTGTGCCGCCCAATGACGGCGGTTTGGCCCTGGGGCAGATTGTGGTGGCCCGGGAGCATCTGAAAGCCAAAACACAAAGCGAGGAAGATTATGTGCTTAGCCATACCCGGTAAGTTGATCGAAATATTTGAGGAGAGCGGACTGAAGATGGGCCGCTTTGACTTTGCCGGCGCCTTTAATAAGGCCTGCCTGGAATATGTGCCGGAAATTGAGTTGGGACAGTATGCCATCGTCCATGCCGGCTTCGCCATCAACATCATCGATGAGGAGGAGGCGCGGAAAACCTATGCCGTTTGGGACGAGATGATCCAGGCCGCCGCCGAAGAGGGAGAGGATATTTTCGGTATGCCGCTGGAAGAGAAGAAGGAGGATAAGGAGGGTTATGACAAATGACCCGCCGGAGGCGGGCAGGCAAATGGCAAATGACAAATGACAAATGATATATGACAAATGAAAAATGAAAAAGAAAGAAAAAATCATTGATAACGAAACAAAAAAGACGGGTATACGTCTTTTAAGGTATTGAGTTTTTTACAACCGTAAAAAACTATGATTTTTCATCTATTTAATTAAAGGAGTCCTTATGCGACGATTTATTCTAGGAGCTTTTTTGGTGACGTTTATCGCATCCTTTACCCTGGTGCGGGGTCATGCCCGGCCCGACGCTTTCCGTATTGATATCGAGGTGATGCCGGTTGATAACCAGGGAAAGGTACTTTTCCGGGCCAACCTTCCCGGCAAGAATGAAAACGGCAGGAAGATCATTGAAAAGTTTGCGCCCTATACCTTTAGCGTCTATGATTCTTCGGCCGTCATGTTGTTTCAGCGTTACTCAAAGGACGAACCTGTGGTTATTAAAGCCAGCCGCTATGAGAACGGGCAACTCATCGGTTCGGTTACGTCAAAATGGTCCACGGTACTTTTGACGATTGAAAACAAGGATATATCCATTACGGGATTATAATTTTAACCAGGCGGCGTTTTTATGAAATATCTTGATGAATACCGCAATCCGGCCATTGTGAAAAAGATGGTGGACGAACTGCACGGCATAACCAGTCGTAATTGGGTTCTTATGGAAATTTGCGGCGGCCAGACCCACTCCATCATGAAAAACGGTATAGATCAACTGATACCGGAAAAGATCGAACTGGTGCACGGGCCGGGATGTCCGGTGTGCGTGACGCCGCTGGAGCAGATTGACAAGGCCATAAAGCTGGCCGCGCGCGAGGATGTGATCTTTACCTCCTTTGGCGATATGCTGCGCGTGCCCGGCAGTGAAAAAGACCTGTTCATGGTTAAATCCGAGGGCGGGGATGTGCGCATCGTCTATTCCCCGCTGGATGCGGTGAATCTGGCCCGTGAGAATCCGGATAAAAAGGTGGTCTTTTTTGCCGTCGGCTTTGAAACCACCGCGCCCAATAACGCTATGGCCGTTTGGCAGGCCCACCGTCTGGGGTTGGATAACTTTTCGGTGCTTGTTTCCCATGTGCTGGTGCCGCCGGCCATGGAGGCCCTGCTGTCCTCGCCGCAAAACAAGGTACAGGGTTATCTGGCGGCGGGGCATGTCTGCACCATTATGGGCTGGGAACAGTATCTGCCCATTGCCGAAAAGTACAGGGTGCCCATTGTGGTTACCGGCTTCGAACCCATGGATATCATCGAAGGTATTTTGATGGCCGTGCGCCAGTTGGAAGAAGGGCGTCATGAGGTGGAAAATCAATACGCCCGCGTGGTAAAGCGGGAGGGCAACCGCCCGGCGCAGGAACTGGTAAACCGCGTGTTTGAGGTCGGAGCCCGGAAATGGCGGGGCATGGGTGAAATCGGGCAAAGCGGTCTGGTACTGAGACCGGAGTTTGCCGCCTATGACGCGGAAAAGGTGTTTGAACTGGCCGATATTGAAGTGAACGAGCCGGAAGCCTGCATCAGTGGTCTGGTGATGCAGGGCCTGAAAAAGCCCTATGAATGTAGCGCGTTTGGGAAAAGCTGTACGCCGCAAACGCCCCTGGGGGCGCCGATGGTTTCCAGCGAAGGGGCCTGTGCCGCCTACTTCTCATACCGCGGCTTTAAAAAAACGGAAGCATAGCGGATAACGCTGAAGGCGGTCCGGCTCCGGCGAATCCCGTGGCCGGTTGCAACGGCACACACCTGATATCTCAAGGTTTCAAAAACAATCACCCTAAGTTTATGGAAAAGCCATGAATCCTGAAGAACCCTACAACGGTCCCGTATGTCCCCTGCCCATCACCCGTCATGATACGGTGCAGCTTAGCCACGGCAGCGGCGGTAAGATGATGGACGACCTGATCAGCAAGATGTTTCTCCGGGCCTTTGACAATCCCCAGCTCAATAAAAAAGAAGACCAGGCCATTCTACAGGCCGGAGGTCAGCGTCTGGCTTTCAGTACGGATTCCTTTGTGGTGGATCCCCTCTTTTTCCCCGGCGGGGATATCGGAGAACTGGCGGTAAACGGCACGGTGAACGATGTAAGCATGAGCGGCGCCCGGCCGTTGTTTTTGAGTGCCGCCTTTATCATCGAGGAAGGCTTTTCGCTAAAGGAACTGGAACGGGTGGTGCTCTCCATGAAGGGGGCGGCGGAAAAGGCCGGTGTGGCCATTGTTACCGGTGATACCAAGGTGGTCAACAAGGGTAAGGGGGACAAGATATTTATCAATACGGCCGGCATCGGTCTGCTGCCGGAGGGACGGGATATCGGGATGCACCGTATTCGTCCGGGCGATAAGGTACTCATCAGCGGCAGTATAGCCGATCACGGTATCACCATACTTTCACAAAGGGAGGGACTGGCCTTTGAAAGTAGTATCCAAAGTGATACGGCGGCCCTGAACGGTATGATCGAAGAACTGTTGCAGGCGGGGGGCGCGGATATACACGCTCTGCGCGATCCCACCCGCGGCGGGGTGGCGGCCACCCTGAATGAATTTGCCGCTGCCTCGGGGTTGACGGTGCGTATCAGCGAAGAGCGTTTACCGCTAAAACCGGCGGTGGGAGGCGCCTGCTCCTTTTTGGGTTTGGACCCGCTGTATGTGGCCAACGAAGGCAAACTGATCGCTGTTGTCGGGGCGGATAAGGCGGAAACGGTTCTGGAAGCGATGCGTAACCACCCCCTGGGCCGGGGCAGCGCCCTGATCGGGGACGTGGTGGAAGAGCAGCCGGGGCAGGTTGTCATGCGCACGCGTATCGGCTCCTGGCGTATTGTCGATACGCTGGTGGGCGAGCAGCTGCCGCGTATCTGTTAAAAGGCAGGCCCCCGGCGCGGACAAATGGTTATCGTTATAAAGACTACGCTTATACGCGTACCGGGCCTGGCCGTGATGAACTTTTCCCGGGAACCAAAAAATTAAACAGACCGGTTTAGTTTTTCATGAAGCCAGAGGAAGGCTCTTTCTCCGTGTCAGGGGTTGCTCCAATAGCGGTCTGTAAGTTGGGGGAAAAGCGACTTTCCTCTTTTTTTAGTTTAAAACGATTCAGCAGTTCTTTCAGCTGAACGGCCTGGGAGGAAAGTTTTTCGGCGGCGGCCGCGCTTTCTCCGGCGTTGACCGTATTGGCCTGGGTTACCCGGTCAATTTCACCCAATCCGGCATTAACCTGTTCAATGCCCTGGGCCTGTTCATTGCTGGCCCCGGCAATCATGCCGATCAGTTCCGTCACGTTAGTCACGCCGTCCACAATTTCCTCCAGCGCCCTGGCGGTTTCATTGGCCAGGCCGGTGCCGTTCTCAACCTTGTTCACCGAGTTTTCTATCAGTTCTGTGGTTTCCCTGGCCGCTCGGGCGCTTCTTTGGGCCAGGCCGCGCACCTCCTCGGCAACCACGGCAAAGCCCTTGCCATGCACGCCGGCGCGTGCCGCTTCCACGGCGGCGTTTAAAGCCAGCAGATTTGTCTGGAAGGCTATTTCATCGATTGTCTTAATGATTTTATATATTTCAGCGGAGGCTTCCTTTATTTCGTCCATGGCCGCCAACATCTTTTTCATCTGACGGTTTCCCTCGCGGGCGTTGTTTAAAACCTCGCCGGATCGCTTGTCCGCCTGTGAGGCATATTCGGCGTTTTGCCTGGTCTGAGCGCTTATCTCCTGCATGGAGGCGCTTGTTTCCTGCATGGAACTGGCCTGTTTGTGCGAACCGTCCGAAAGGGATTGGCTGGATTCCGAAACCTGCCGCGCTCCCTGCGTTACCTGACCGGCAACCGTCGATACCCTTGAGAGAATGTCATTCAACGAACCCAGCGTGTCGTTAATCGTTCCGGTCATCCGGCCCAGATCGCCTTTATAGTTTGCCTGCATTTCAAAGGCCAGGTCGCCTTCCGCGATTCTGTGCATGGCGTTGATGGCCTGGGTGACCGGCTCCAGTATATTGTTTAAGGCATTGTTAAAGCCGTGAACCAGTTTTTTGTAGGTTTCGTCGGCATTATCATCAATTTTAATGCGCTCCTGAAGCCTGCCTTCCTCAATGAGGGCCACAACCCGGTCTACCTCCTCGAAAACCGTCCGGGCTTCCTCCAGATTTCCCCGTACCTTACTAAGGGCCTCCTCGACTTCCCGGCGTCCCTTTTTAAGGTTCTCTACCATCTTAACCATGGCGTTGCCTAAAACATCTTGCCGGGAGGCAATTTCCACCCGGGCGTCCAGATTGCCTCCGGCAATCTGATTGGCCGCTTCGGCCTTGGATTTAAGTGAATCCCGCATTTCGATCATAGCCTGTCCTAAAACATCGCTCCCGGAGGATTGCTCAATTTGAACATCCACGATTCCCAGTGAAATTTTACGGGCGACTTCCGCCTTTTCCTTCAGGGCCGCTATCATGGAACGGAAGGAATCCGCCAGCCGGCCGATTTCATCCGCCGAATGGTGGTCGATGGATTGAGAAATGTCGCCAAGCGCAATCCGTTCCGCGATGCCGGACATATTTGTCAATGGCGCCATCAGTCGGCTTACCCTCCGGGTAACAATGCCAATGACCAGCAACAGAATTAAAAATCCCGTTCCGGAGGCCAGCAGGATTGCCCGGGTAGACTCCGCATTGAGAGGTTCCAGGGTAAAGGCGATTAAAAGGTGACCGATCACCTCGCGCTCCTCGTCATATAAAGTACCCGACGCATAGGAGAGATCGTCAATCACCAATTTTCCGTTTTGGGCAATTTTATGCACCAGGGATTCAGGGAGTTCAAACTCCGCGGGCATGGCCAGCAAGGGTGTAAAGTCTTCATCAAAAAGAACGGCGCCCTTAAAAATGGTGAAGGTTTGCAGCCGCTCCAATGTGGCGCGGACGGCGGTCATTTCTCCGGAAGTGAGGCCTAACTGCACGTTGTCCGTGGAAAAGCCCACCAGGGTGCCGAGCTGTTCCTCAAAGGATCGCTGCGTGGCTTTTTGTTGCATGAAAATCAAAACCGACACCACCGATCCCGTGGTGGCCAGCAAGGCTATGAGTATCATGGATAATATCTTCTTACGCATGGGCATTCATCCCTTTAAATTTAAAGAAGGGCGGCTACAACAAGGGCGGCGGCCTTGTATATATCCAGCGCGCCGTCAACGACAACGGCATCCGCGTTTCGAATCGCCTCCGCTTTGTTGAGTTCGCTCCCGGATGAGGCGCGTACTGTATTTCCGCCGGGCGGCGCAATCGTTTTATCAACCAGATAGAAGGTTTTAACCTTGGATTTCAGGGCGTCCTTGCCGCTGTTGAAAATGATAACCTTTGTATTCAGCGTGGAACCTTCCAGCAACTCGTGGGGCGCGTCCTTTATGAATATGACAATCCGGGCCTTTTCAAGCTTTATGATGGCCTTTTGTTTGCCCGAATAATCCGCGAGGGCCAAAAGATCCACATTATAAAACTTTACCTTAAAATCGCCGCCAAGGGCTTTTTTTAGAGCTGATTTTTCCTCTTTGTCTTTTCCCGAATGAACGATATAGACGTCCGTTCCCCCCTGTCCGGCCCACAGGTACGCGTAGCCCGGCTCGTTTAAAAGGATTAACCCGGCGGTCATGGCAAAGTAAGCGACGAGGACTTTGTTTAAAAAGGTTTTCATTTTCTGGACTCCTGTTTTTAGGTAATCTTCCGCACGGACCATTAGAAGGAGAAGATCAGAGACGGCATGTGCATCTCAATGGTCTCGTTTCCGCCGGCATTTTTATACGGGGCCGGGGCCTTGTCAAAGTCATTGATGGTGCTGCGTTGGTATTCATAGCGCAGACGGGTATTTTTCCCCAACTGCCATTCCAGCCCCACTGTAATCCGTGAACGGTCAAAAGGGTTAAAAACGGCTTTGTCATTTGTGTCCACCGCGTCATACCGGGCCACAAATTTCAGATAGCGGCTGTTGTCCCAGTGAAAAGGGGTTGCCGATGCCTCGGCATAATAGGCGCTCATGTTGTAATTACCCACGGTGGTGTTTATGGAGGAAGGACCGGAAAGCCCCGCGGCCGCCACCGGATCCAGCCCGGCGTCCTGTTCAACCGCCGCAACCACATATTCTCCCTTGAATGTCCAGTTTCTGGACAGCCAGTTAAAATGTCCCCCCAGCATTTCCAGATTCTTACTGTCGTTATTATCCCACTTACCCCGGTACCAGGAAAGGCCGGCATCCATGGGAAACGCAAGGGTTTTAAAGGCGATCTTGATAACCGTTGCCTTGTTGCCGTTGTTGTCGATCAACTCGGAAGCTTCATCATTTTGTATCAGCCCGTCGCGGGGGCGTACATAGGGCAGTCCCGCCCCATCGTTGAGCTGAACCGCGTTGTCGTCCAGCACATTGGATTCGGAGCCCAGACCATTGATCACGGCCAGCTTGACGTCTAAAAGGCCGACATCCTCAATAAAGGTATTCCAGTTAACCATGGCTCCCGCGTCCGACCAGCCGACGCCGTGGAACTCAATGGGCACGGGAACAACCGGGGCCAGATTCCATGCCGTAAAGGGCTGGCTCATAAGGTTTTGTTTAAAGTTGGGTTTGTTTTCATTGTAAGAGAGGAAGGGAACCAACAGCTTTCCAACCCGGAAGCTCAGGTTATCCGTGGCCTGTATATCCACATAGGCGTAATTTGCCGTATAGTCGTTACCGTTGTTGCTGGCTTCCAGTTCGGTGGAGGCGATTATGGCGTCCGTTATGGCCATGTCAAAGAAAAGAGAAAATTCACGGAGCTGAATAAAGCTCTTATCCAGTTCCCGGCCCGTAAGGTTGGGCGTGCCGTCATGATCCATGAGATGCGTATTGCCATAGCCGCTGATACGAATGCTGGACTGAGCCAACAGGCCACACAACATTCCCGGCAGTATAATATACAGTATGGCACGCGTCAGATAATGTCCTGTATTTTTTGTTTTCATTGTGCTCTCCGCGTTAATGAAATCGTTTTTTCTGCTTTCCGCTTTTGTGCGGTTACGGTTGTAATACTCGCTTTACATAATAAAAAGTTAATGAAATTATCTGTAGGTGGTTAATACCTATCACTTTATATTTAAGACTTAAAAGGATTAAATATTTACATACATAAAAGACTGTATACACTTATATATTCGTTAAAAAATGATACTTATGCCAAGCAATGAAATTTTTTAAATAATAGATAGTGTTGCCCGGCTAACTTAATATAAAATGTCTTAAATTTATCGTGTATGTGAGGAGGGCTTTGGGCAGCTCTTTTTTAGCATTGTTCTCGTAAGGTGTTGTTTTATTTGGGGAGCGCCCATAAATAAAGGTATGGATATCGAATAATCCCTGGTATACAAAATTTTGGGAGAGTGGTCATAAAAAACGGTTTGTAATTCACAACCTCCCGCAAGTAACGAGACACATAAAACCGTGGGGTTGTTAAAATAATAAAGATCTTTCCATAACCTGTTTTATGCGGATTACCGGATGGTTCCGAAAAAAAAAAGAAAACTTCAACTGCCTTTTGTGGAAAGCCGTGAAAATTGACCGGTTCCCGTTTATTTCCCGTTGCTTTCGCGAATAATATAGACCGGCCGTTGACGCACATCGCTGTTGATGCGCCCGATATACTCGCCGATGATGCCGATGCCCATTAGCTGTATGCCGCCGATAAACATGGAACTGACGATCAGTGAGGTCCAGCCGGTGATCGTTTCATGCAGGATGAATTTGGAATAGAGGGCGTACAGGATTATTACGAAGGCCAGGAATGAGACCAGAAAACCGGACCAGGTGGCCACTTTGAGCGGGAAGTTGGAAAAGGCGGTGATGCCGTCCCAGGCCAGGCGGATCATCTTTTTCAGCGGATAGCCGCTGCTGCCGGCGTGGCGCGGCTGTCGTTCATATTCCAGGGTGGTTTGGCGGAAACCCAGCCAGGCGATCTGTCCCCTAAGGTATTTATGGCGCTCGGGCATCTGCCGCAGGTGATCGATGATTTTGCGGTCAATCAGCTTAAAATCACCGGCGTCCAGCGGAATGTCGAATTCGGTAATTTTGGCCAGCAAGATATAGAAGAGGCGCGCGGTGGCCCGCTTAAAGAGATTCTCTCCCTTTCGCCGGGCGCGGCGGGTGTTTACCACCTCAAAACCCCGGCGGTAGCGCTCATACAAATCGGGGATAACTTCCGGTGGGTCCTGCAGGTCACTGTCGATGATCACCGCGCAGGCCCCCCGGCAATGATCCAGCCCGGCCATAACCGCCGACTGATGGCCGAAGTTACGGCTGAGCAGCAGATAGCGCACCGCAGGGTCCTTGCGGGCCAGATGGCGAATTATTTCCACGGAGCCGTCACCGCTGCCGTCATCGATAAAAATGATTTCATAAGGCAGCGCCATGCCCTCCAGCACCTTTTTCAGGGCCTCATAAAATACGGGCAGGGTGGCCTCTTCGTTAAAAACCGGGGCCACGATGCTGAGGTCTGTCTGCGTTCCGGGCATATCCCCCCTATTCGAACAGGTCGAGAATGTCGTGCTTGGTCAGCGATTTAAAAAAGGCCTCCTCGGTGGAGATCAGTTGTTGAACCAGTTCCTTTTTACTTTGCTGCATTTTGACGATCTTTTCCTCCACACTGTCCTTGGAGATCAGCTTATAGGCAAACACCTTGCGCGTTTGCCCGATACGGTAGGCGCGGTCGGTGGCCTGCATTTCCACCGCCGGGTTCCACCAGGGGTCAAAATGGATCACATAGTCGGCGGCGGTCAGGTTTAGCCCCGTACCACCGGCCTTCAGGCTGATCAGGAAAGTGCGGATGTCATCACTTTCCTGAAAGGCGTTAACCGGTTTTTCGCGGTCCTTGGTAGAACCGTCCAGATAGGAATAGGCGATGCCGCGTTTGTCAAAGGCCTCGCGGATCAGCTTAAGCATTTGCACAAACTGGCTAAATATCAACACCTTGTGGTTCTCGGAGATGATCTCTTCCACCATTTCCAGCATGGCGTTGAACTTGCCGGATTCATCGGCCGGGTTCTTGGTCACCAGGCCGGGATGACAGGCGATCTGCCGCAGCTTGGTCAGCCCTTCCAACACCTTAAACTTGGACTTGTTCAGTCCCTTAGACTCGATCTCATCCATAATACTGTCGCGATAGCTGCGCCGCCACTTATCATACAGGGCCTGTTGCCCCTCGGCCATGGGCGAAAAGGTGATGCTCTCCACCTTGGGCGGCAGCTCCGTGGCCACGTCTTCCTTGGTGCGCCGCAGGATGAAAGGAAAGATCAGACGACGCAGGGTTTGGGCCACCTGCACGTTCTGCTCCTTTTCGATGGGCCGCATAAAGGTCTCTTTAAAAAAGTTCTGATCGCCCAACAAACCCGGGTTGACAAAGGCAAACTGCGCCCACAGATCCATGGTGTTGTTTTCCACCGGGGTGCCGGTAAGGGCCAGCTTGTTGCCCGCCGAAAGCAGACGCACCGCCTTGGAGGTTTCCGATTGCGGATTTTTAATATTTTGGGACTCATCGAGAATGATGAAGTTGAAGTGCAGCTCCTTAAGAAAGTTGACGTCGCGCCGCAGATGACCGTAAGTGGTAAGGATGAGCTGATACTTTTTCAGGCGGCGGATGTCCTTGGTGCGTCGCGTGCCGTAATGCACCAGATATTTCAGACCGGGCGTGAACTTTTCCATCTCGCGTACCCAGTTAAAGATAACAGAGGTGGGGGCCACGATCATGCTGGTGGACTTCGGCTCCTTGTTGGTGATATCGCGTATCAGTGAAAGCGCCTGGATGGTTTTCCCCAGACCCATGTCATCGGCCAGGATGCCGCCAAAGGAAAAATCCTTTAAAAAGTGTAGCCAGTCGTAACCGGCCTTTTGATAGTCACGCAGATCACCCATAAAATTTTCCGGCACCGGATAGCTCTTTATTTGGGTAAAGGAATCCAGCTTTTCCAGCTTTTCTTCCGTCAGCGGGTCCATCGTTTTCTGATCCGCTTCCACCAGAAGCTTATCCACAAAGTTCATATGATGGTTGGCAAAGCGGATGGTGTTGTTATCCGACTGACCGAAATTGATAATGTAGTTGAATTTTTCGATCAGCTTTTCCGGCAGTTTGGCAATGGTGCCGTCGCGCAGGCGTACATATTTTTTATGGGCCCGCAAGGCTTTTTTCAGCTCTTCCAGGCTAACCGGCTCCCCGTCGAATTCAAGATTGAGTTCCACATCGAACCAGTCGGTCTCCGAGGAGATGTTGACGCCGAAATGGGCCGGGGCGCGCTTAACCTTAAAGTGTACCAGACTCTCCTCGCCCATGATTTCAAAGCCCATTTTGGAAAGGGCGGGCAGGCCGTCAAACAGCCAGTCGAGGGAGTCTTCAAAGGTGGCGTAAAACAGACCCGGCGTATCCTCGCTGATGCCGCTGGCCAAAACTTTTTCCCGGAATTCCTGTTCTTTATCGAGGTCGCGGTGCACGCGTAAAATCTGCTGCTCTTCATGATCGTAGGAAAGATACTGGTCGTTGCTCTGGCTAAAGGCAATCTCGATATCCTCGTACAGAAAGGAGAGGGAGACCACCAACTGATCATCCATCTCTTCTATGTAGAGGCGGGATTTTGATATCTCGCGGATCTCATGCACCTCTATGCCCTCGGGGAAATCCACATAGGGAAAAATGGGAAGCTTGGCCAGATATTCCGAGATAAAGATATGATACTCATCCTTGCTCAGGGCGATGGTCAGGTCTTCATCGATAAAGGATTTGATATAGCTGTAGCGCAGGGGGAAGTTGCTCCAGTGCAGCTTGCCGTCCCGGTAAAAGTATATCGGATTCACCGTTAGTATCTTGGTATTCTTGTCGATGATGATCTCCTGGTCATCACGCCGGAAATAGGGCTGAAAACGGTAAATGTCGCCTTCCTGAATCAGACGAAAACGCATCTTCCAGGGGCGGCGGCCGTAGCGGATGCGCGTGCCGATGGTACCGTCGTCATTTTTAAGGTGCAGTTCGCTGGTGCGCAGCAGATCAAATATCTGTCCGGCATCCAGGCCGAACTTAAGATAGCTGGTTTCCAGCCGGCCGCGGTGGTACACAGAGGAGAGCTGGCTTTGCAGCCGCTCCAGATAGGATACGGCAATCAGGTCGCCGGAGGTGCGGAATACATTTTGCTGCGAAAGCTCGTTATAGGAGGGCTCCTGAACACGACCGTAGGTGCCGTCCTTTTTCATGTATACCTTGACCGGTTTAATATTCCAGTAGTTTTCGGTAACATGAATAATGTAAAGCAGCTTCCAGCGTACTTCCTGGGAGAACTCATTGTCCACCTGTTGTATGGCGATTAATTTTTCAAAATAATCCTGCCAATGGGTTTCCTCTTCCTTTTTCTGCTCTTCCTGCGTGCTTTGGTCGTCGATCACCTTAAGAGCCACGGCCACGGCGTGCTTGCACACATATTTGTAGGGACATGTACAGGTGGAAGAGAAGGAACTGCCATCCACCATCAGGTTGGTTTTATAGGGATAGGTGCCCGTAACGACCGCATGCACCGAAAGGTTATCCCGTTTTTCTATTTTTACGCGGCCATCTTTAAAATAATCCAGTCCTTGACGAAAGATTATATCAGGAACTTTGTCCTTAAGATCCTTGATATCTATTTTCAAAACATACTCCAAATAAAACTTTTCAAAAAACCATAAGAAACCAAAAAGAATGAGAAACGGACCATGCTAAAGTGCAGGTCGACAGGTCACTCTTTTAATATTAGTTGAGAATTAAGATTTCTCTCCCCCCAGAAGACCATGGATTGAAAATATTATATACAAATCCGGTAGTTCAAAGGTCTCTGTTTATAAGCAGGCAATATAATACATTAATTTTTTGAGTACAAAACCAAAATTCCATTTGTTAGCAAAGTTCTATAATTGCAAATTATGTCCTCGGGTAAACAACCTTCGGCAGAAAAAATGAATAGTAAAAATCAGATCGTCAAACAATTTTCCATCGGTTTTATTCCGCTGCTTATTTTTCTGGTGGCCGAATATTTTTACGGCGTGGTGGTGGGTTTGGCGGTGGCCATGGCCTTTAGCCTGGCGGAGCTGGCCTATCTGTGGTTTCGTCACCGCCGGGTGGATACCTTTATTCTGGTGGATGTGGGCCTGTTGCTCGTTTTGGCCGGGATTTCCATTGTGCTGGACAGCGATCTGCTGTTTAAACTGAAACCGGCGGTGATGGAATTTATCCTGGTGGGCGTGCTGGCCGTGCATGGCTTTACCCGCCATCCCGTGTTGCTGTGGATGATGAAACGCTATATGGCCGGTATGGAGCCGGGCAAGGCGCAAAAGGCCATGCTTAAAACTATGGCCCGCTTTCTGGCACTGATCTTTTTGTTGCATACGGCGCTGATCGTCTGGTCGGCCTATTATTGGAGCGATGCGGCCTGGGCTTTTGTCTCCGGCGGCTTGTTTTATGTGATTATGGCGGTTGTCTTTGCCGGGCAGTGGTTCTATCTGAAAAGAAAGGGCCCCGCAAACAGGCCTCCCGAGGTTGACGACGATGAGGAGTGGTTTGATCTCGTGGATGAACAGGGGCGGATAACGGGCCGGGCGCCGCGCAGCCGGGTGCACGGTGATCCGCGCCTGCTGCATCCGGTGGTTCATGTGCATGTATTGAATGAGAAGGGGCAGCTCCTGCTGCAAAAACGTTCGGCGGGGAAAGAGCTGTATCCCGCCTGTTGGGATACGGCCGTGGGCGGTCATGTGGCTTCCGGTGAAAATATTATGCAGGCGTTGATGCGCGAGGCACGCGAAGAACTGAATATTGACGCCCGCAAGGCTGTTCCCCTGTTCCGTTATGTGATGCGCAATGACTATGAAAGTGAACTGGTACACACTTTTTTGCTAAGACGCAACGGCCCCTTTCGCCATAACCGCGAGGAGATAGAGGAGGTACGCTTTTGGAGTCCGCCGGAGATAGAAGAAAACACCGGCGAGAAGTTTACGCCCAATCTGCTGGAGGAACTGAAGATGTTGCGGGAAAAAGGGCTTTTGGGCGCGGCACGGGAAAAAAAGAGAAAAAGACGATGACCCTCTCCTTCGACCGCCGTTACCGGGAAGAGGGCTACCGGCTGTTGTGCGGCATCGACGAAGCCGGACGCGGGCCGCTGGCCGGACCGGTGGTGGCCGCGGCGGTGATCATGCCGGAAAAAGGGCGCATCAACAATATCGATGATTCCAAAAAGATCAAAGAGCCGCAGCGGGAGCTGCTGGCCGCGCGTATCCGGGAGCGGGCCCTGAGCTGGGCCGTCGGTCTGGCCTCCGTGGAGGAGATCGACCGCATCAATATTCTGCAGGCCACCTTTCTGGCCATGCGGCGGGCGGTAAGCGGTTTAGGGCTGAGGCCCGACTATCTGCTGGTGGACGGACGGGATTTTCCGGCCTTTGTTTACCCCGGCACGGAGGGGACGTTGAGCGGTGAAGCGGTGGTTAAAGGCGATGCCAAATCCTATGCCATTGCCTGCGCTTCCATTCTGGCCAAGGTGCATCGTGACAAGCTGATGGCGGAGTGGGCCGACGCCTATCCCCAATATGGCTTTGAAAAGCACAAAGGGTACGCGGCGGCGCATCATATCGCCATGTTACGGCGTCATGGTCCCTGTCCCCTTCACCGTCGTAAGTTTATCCGCAATTTTGTAAACGATGCACCCGGAGGGCAAGGGGAGCTGTTCTGACGCGTTGTGGGGGACGGACAAAGGAAAATTTGAGTTAAGGCACTTTCTTTTTTAAATCAGTCTTGTGTGCATGAGGCGCGGGAAAGCGGAGCAGATGGATTACAGCAGGAAACATATCTTTTTAAACGGCTTTATGGGCGTGGGCAAAAGCCGTATCGGGCGCAGCCTGGCCCAAAGGCTGAACCGGCCCTTTGTGGATACGGATACCCTGATCGAGAGGCGCGCCGGATGCGCCATCCGGGAGATATTCGACAAAGAGGGCGAGAGCGGCTTCAGGGAAATGGAGCGCCGGGTGATCGCCGAAACGGCGGCGGGAGAAACGCCGCTTGTTATAGCCGCCGGCGGAGGCGCTTTGGTGGATGAAGGTTCGCTGGCCCTGGCCCGTCAAAGGGGGGTGGTGGTCTTTATCCGCAGCGCGCCGCAAGCGATTGTGGAACGGGTGAAGAAAAATGATAAGCGTCCTCTGTTACACCTGCCCGCGGGGCAAGACTATGAAAAGCGGCTTTTGAGTCATATAACGCAAATGCTGGAACAACGGATGCCGCTGTATCTGCGATCGCATTTTTTGATAGACCGTGATGGTCTGGAGGCGGAGGATGTGGCCGGACTGATTGTGGCCTATCTGGAAAAGATGTCGTGAATTTAGTTAAAGGAATTAATACGATGACCACGGATAAGATGACAAGAATCGATGTGGATATTCCCGGTGCGGCTTATCCGGTTTATTGCGGCAGGGATATCTTGCAAAACTTTGGCGCCGTATTGAGCGGGCATAAAAATTACCGTCAGACGGCCGTGGTGACCCATCCCTCCCTGAGGCGGCTTTACGGCGAGCGTCTGCTGGAAACGCTGCCGGTGGAACAGAAATTTATTTTGGAAGTGCCCGAGGGCGAGGGATCAAAATCCCATGAAACGCTGATGCAGCTCTATACCGGTCTGCTGGAGGCACGCTTTGAACGGGGGGCGCTGATCATTGCCCTGGGCGGCGGCGTTATCGGCGATCTGGCCGGTTTTGCGGCGGCCACCTATCTGCGGGGCGTCGATCTGGTACAGTGCCCCACGACCCTGCTGGCCCAGGTGGACAGCAGTATCGGCGGTAAGACGGGTATCAACCATCCGCTGGGTAAAAACCTGATCGGCGCTTTTAAGCAACCGCTGTTTGTGTTCAGCGATACCGCCCTACTGGCCACGCTGCCCGCCGGGGAAATACGCTGCGGATTGGGCGAGGTGATCAAGTATGCCTTTATCGGCGATGAGGAGCTGCTGACCTATCTGGAAGAAAATGTGGAACGGGCCCTGGCCGGTGATCCCGCCGTTTTGGAATATCTGGTGGTACTTTCCGCGCGGCAAAAGGCGGCCGTGGTGGAAAAGGACGAAAAGGAGAGCGGCCTGCGCATGATCCTTAATTTCGGCCATACCTTTGGCCACGCTCTGGAGGCGGAGTTCGCCTACAGCGGATTGAAGCACGGCGAAACGGTTATACTGGGCATGAAGTGCGCCCTGCGCTATGCCGCCGCGCTGGGACGTCTGGATGAGGCCGGTTTGCGGCGGGGCATGGCCTTGCTGGAGCGTATCCCCGTGGCTTACGATCGTTCAAAAATCGATCCGGCGCGCCTGTGGCAGCGCATGCTGATTGACAAAAAAGTAAAAGATGGCGCCGTGCGTCTGATTTTGGTGGACAGGCCGGGGCACTGGTTTGTGGAAGAGGCACGGCGGGAAGAGGTGGAAACGGCCTTTGCCGTCTTGCGGTAGTTTCTGCCGGATCCACGCTTGTGGCCCGCTTGCCGTCCGGGTTTCTATCTTCTTCTGCCCATCAGGATATGCGCCGCGCCAACGACAATGCCATTAAGCGTATGACCTGTAGCCACAACAAGATCATCCTTTGTGGCCACTGCCTGATAGGTGTTGGAGTTAAGGCTGACGTCCTTCCATGACAGACCGTTCCAGTGAACCAGCAGACCAAGATGGCCCACGAGAAAATAGTTATTAAAACGGTCTCCGCGGATGCTTTCCTTTAGTATGGGAGGTATATTTTCTATTTTTTTCCAGTAAGAACCGCGCAGGTCGTTTTGATAGAAGCCGTCTCCACAGAGATACCATTTCCGGCCATTCATGCTCCACACCGAAGTCAGGGAATAGGGCAGGCCTTCTGTTTTCAGTTCT
>JALXBH010000186.1 GCA_026991535.1 Calditrichia bacterium
GCCCATACACTGTTCCCCTCCCCGACACCCGGGGAGGGGAACAGTGTATGGGCAAAAGGCGGTAACCCCCGGATTCATCCGGGTGGTCAGAAGAGACGTGAAAGCCCCCAAACCCGTTTCAACGGATTTTATGCCGGACGGCCCCTTACCCTGATAAACATAGAAAACCTCCAAAAAATCATTGCAAAACAGAACAGGAATCTTTATGCTTGTCTCACTAAGTTAAACAAGGCTATGCCCATGCTTCATTTATCATTTGTCATTTGTCGTTTGTCATAGACCGGGGAACCACCATGAACAAAACACTTTTCCTTCTCCTGTCCCTGGCCCTGTTATGGGGCTGCCTGGACGACCCCTTTGAAAACCACAGCCTGCAACTGGAGGCCGAAGCGGGCGTGACCGAGGCCTGGCTTAGCCTGCATGTGCAGGGTTTGAAAAGCGGGGCCGTTTACACCCTGCAACGCAATGGCAAGAATATTTTCAATAGCCGTCTGCAAAAGGCCGACACCGTGGTTTACGACAGTCTGCTGACCCCGGCCACCGGCTACCGCTACCGCTTTTTTGCCTCGGAGCAGGGCGAGACCTCCCCGGCCGCGGAAACCGTGCTGACCACCATGGACACCACCTCCCATGACTTTGACTGGCAGATATATACCTTTGGCGGGCAAAAGGGCAGCAGTGTTTTTTACGATGTGGCCATCATCGATGAAAACGACATCTGGGCCGTGGGCGAGATATACACCGCGGACACCTACACCTATGACAGCCTGGGCAATTGGATAGACCCCTATAACGCCGCCCATTGGGACGGGGAAAAGTGGACATTGAAAAGAATACTATTTGAATTTGAAGGACAACAGTTGTTTGGTAAAATAAATTCTGTATTTGCTTTTAATAAAGATGATGTATGGTTTGGAATGGGTAGTGTTATTCATTGGAATGGGGAAAGATATCAATCAATAAAAATACCTGATACAATTTTCCCTTCATTAGCAAATAAGATCTGGGGTACATCATCCAGTGATCTGTATATAGTTGGCAATGATGGTCTGATGGCCCATTATGACGGCACGGGCTGGACAAAGATCGAGACGGGCACGGAATTGGATATTCGGGATATTTGGGGGGCGTACAATAATAAAAGCGGTGATTATGAAATCCTGGCCGTGGCTTCAAATATGTTTCAAAACAATGGATATGCACTGATAAAAATATCGGATAAAACAAGCCAGATTGTACAGGCACAGAATTTACCCTGGTCATTAAACACTATTTGGTTTAGCGCCGGCAAGGTGTACTATATTGCCGGAGACGGTCTGTATAGAAGTAATCGTTTTCCTAAGCACTGGCAAAAGAACTACAGTCTACCAAATCTTTATAAAAACAGAGTGCGTGGACAGGATATAAATGATCTGTTTCTTGTTGGGGATTTTAGCCTGATCTCGCATTTTAACGGAAAGAGCTGGCAAAATTATGCAAAGAACGAGTTACACTTAAACGCGGGGGATTTTTATGGATTGGATATAAAGAATAATTTGGTCGTATCCGTGGGGATAAACAACCCGGAATCTTTAATCATTATGGGTACGAGAAATAAATAAAAATATTAGAGATTCATAGTTGTCAACCAGGAAGTTTAAATCACATATAAATGGATTTGTAAACCTACCCACGTAAAGCATAGTAAATATGCGGGTAGCTTTTAAACCGGCCCGGATTACGGGCGGTGTTCCTTTGTCATCCGACGGTATTATTTTTCTCTCTTTTCATCTGCCCCGAATCACTTTTATCCCTACATTTCCGCCGGCGCATGGATGACACCTTTCATTCGATCCGCCGTATGAAACAACAACCACTCTTTGTAACAAAACCATGAACAGGAAAACACTTTCACTTATCGTTTTTATTCTGTTATCGCTGATCTGGAGTTCCACCTGGCTTTTTATCAAGCTGGGTCTGGAAAGCATGCCCCCTTTTTACAGCGCGGGCTGGCGCTTCCTCGTCGCCGCTTTTGTTCTTTTCGCCTACGGCCGCTATCTGAACATCCCCTTTCCCCGGGACGGGCACAGCCATCGCTTTCTGTTTTTGTTCGGCCTTTCCATTTTCACCATCAGCTACGGACTGGTTTACTGGGGCGAACAGTATCTCAGCTCCGGGCTGACCAGCGTCCTCTTCTCGGTTATGCCCTTTTACACGGCCGGCATGACGCAAATCATCCTGCCGGAAGAGAAGCTGACATGGCGCAAGGCCGCGGGCCTGCTTCTGGGCTTTGCCGGTCTGTTTTTCATCTTCAGCGATCAGCTTGTCTGGAACAGCGGCCCCATGGCCGCGGCGGCCCTGATCGCCATCCTGATCAGCCCGGCCTTTTCCGCCCTGGGCACCATCCAGGGTAAAAAAGCGGCGGGCGACTACCACCCGGTTATGTTAAACGCCCTGCCCCTGCTGTACGCGGCCATCAGCTTCTTTATTCTCCACCTGATACTGGAAGAAGCGCCCGCGGCCGCCCTGCCGGTCATGGGCTATATTTCACTGCTCTATCTCGCCTTTATCGGCACGGCGCTGGCGTTTGTGCTTTACTTCTGGATGCTGGGCCACACATCGGCCCTGCTGATGTCCTCCATTACCTTTGTAACGCCGCCGCTGGCTCTTTTCTGGGGCTGGCTCATCCTTGGCGAGCCGGTAACCCTAAAGCTTATCCTGGGAATGGTTGTTATTTTCGGCGGGATATATCTGGTGCGGGATTGATGGTACTCAGCTCTTCCGGGCCAATGGCCGCCACCTGTTTAAAAAAAGGCGCATAGCGCGCGCGCGCGGCCTGTTCAAGGCTTTCGCGCACCACAAAAACAAAATCCGCCCGGCACGGCGCTTCCAGCAGTCTGCTCAGTCCCGGCTCCAGCCCCCGGCCGGAAAGCTCCAGGGGCCCCACTTCATCCACCACGATTATTCCCGCATGCGCATTCAGCGACCGCAACAGCTCCCCCGCCCAAAGGAAGACATCATTATTAAACACAAATCTTCCTACACTAACGCGGTTATGCGCCGAAAGCCCCTTATGTAAATTACGGCACTCTCCCGATGCGATATGACAGAGGTGTCTTTCTCCGGCCACAACCGGCGCCAAAATACCGTCTGCCGCTTTTGCATTTTGAACCCACTTTTTCAGTCGCGTCGTTTTGCCGCTGTGTACCGCGCCGCAAAGCAGAAAGAGCCGTTTATGCCTGTCCATGAAAGATCACCGGAAATATTATAAAAAAGAGAAAGAAGTAACGCGCCATATTGTATGAATAATCTTTTTATTATAGATTGCACTTCCCATTATCATAGGCTATGAAGAAAGTTATGATTCCTGCTGATTTAAACAAACATTTTATCTCCTTTGAAGGTATCGATTTTTCCGGGAAAAGTACTCAGATAGAGCTTCTGAAATCCTTTCTGGAGCAAAAAGGCTCGCGGGTTTATGTATTGCGCGAACCGGGCGGCACGGAGATATCCGAACGTATCCGCAAGGTTCTGCTGGATAAAAAACATGAAAACATGCACTCCCGCACCGAGTTGCTGCTATACAGCGCCGCGCGCATCCAGCTGACCAGCGAGCGTATCATCCCCACCCTAAAGCGCGACGCCTATGTGATCGCCGACCGCTTTGTGGACTCCACCACCGCATACCAGGGTTACGGCCGCGGCCTGGAACCGGATATGATCGCCTATGTCAACCAGATTGCCACCCTCGGCCTGTTACCCGCGGTAACCTTTTATCTGGAAATTGAACCCGAATGTGCTTTTAAGCGTAGTGACAGGATGAAGAGACAAAAAGACCGCCTGGAATCGGCCGGTCTGGATTTTTTTGAACGGGTGGTGCATGGCTACCGGGAGATTGCCCGCGCCTATCCCCAGCGTTTTTTCACCTTGGATGCCACACTGGACAGGGATGAAATCCACAAGCGCATTATCGACATACTTGTAAGAAAGAAAATTTTATCAGCTTAAGTTTAAAGCGGAGCCCATAATGAAACGTTCCTCATTTTCCATATTTTTAGCCACACTTCTTTTTATCAGTCTTGGTTCCTGGCTTGCCCCGGCCCTGAATGCCGGCGAACAGGACTATTATCAGCGCCTGAAGCAAAGCTGGGTCAACATGCAAAAGGTGTTCGAAACCCTGAACAGCCACTACATGGAGGAGCTGGACCCCTATGCCCTGGTTAAGGCCGGCATCGACGGTATGCTGGATCACCTGGACCCCTACACTGTTTTTATTGAAGAAGACGGCGAACGCCGCCTGAAGATGATCACCACCGGCAAGTATGGCGGGCTGGGCATGGAAATCGGCATGAAGAACAAGAATATCACCATCATCACCCCCATGGATAACGGCCCGGCAAAAAAGGCGGGTATTCAGGCCGGAGACATCATTCGTAAAATCAACGGTCAGGATGTCACCGGCTGGAGTACGGGCAAGGTTTCCGAGAATCTGCGCGGTAAAATCGGCGGCACGGTGAAACTGACCATCGAACGCCCCGGACTCGATGCGCCTTTTACCCTGACGCTGACCCGCGCCGAAATCGTCATCGAGGATGTGCGATACGCCGGCTATATTGCGCCGGGCGTCGGCTATATCAGTCTGGGCGGCTTTACCGACAAAGCCGCGCGCGAGGTTAAGGAAGCCATTAAACAACTTCAGGCCGAAGGAACGCTGGAAAAGCTGATTCTGGATCTGCGCGGCAATCCGGGCGGCTTGCTGGACGCGGCGGTCAACATCATCAACCTGTTCGTACCCGCCGGTGAGGCCGTGGTTTCCACCCGCGGCTTCCGCGAAAGCGAAAACATCTTTAAAACGGAACATCAGCCCCTATTGCCCGACACGCCCCTGGCCATACTGGTCAACCGCGGTTCGGCCAGCGCCTCGGAAATCGTGGCCGGCGCCCTGCAGGATCTGGATCGTGCCGTTATCATCGGGCCGGAACCCACCTT
>JALXBH010000187.1 GCA_026991535.1 Calditrichia bacterium
TTCCTGTAGCGTAACCTCAGGGAGTGGCCTCCTCCGGTTTTCAGAGCCAAAATAAAAATGAACAGGAGAATCCGATGTTTTTGAAATTTATACTATCTCTCTTGCCGGTGGTTTTACTTTTAGCCGGGTGTGACAATGGTAATGACAGCAATGATCTGCTTGATCCGACGGCCGATTTGACCATGATTAACGAAGCATACGCTTCCGGAACACTTATTAAGGTGTATGCCGACAAACAGGCCGAAGTGGGCTATAACCGCTATTATGTGACCCTGAGTGACTCCCTGAGCGGAAAAAGTATTGACCGGGCCCTGGTGGTGTTTAAGCCCATGATGGATATGGGAACGATGAAACACGCCGCTCCGGTGGAAAACCCGCAAGGCGTGCAGGCGGAAGAAGGGCTGTTCCGGGGGGCCGTAACCTATATTATGGCCGGTATGTGGAGCATGAAGGTAGAGTTTGACGACCAAAACGGCCGTAGCGGAGCGGTAAGTTTTATGAGCGATGTGGCCGCCACTCAGCATGTTAAGAAAGTGACCGGCAGCGACAGCCTGAGTTACTTTATCACCCTGGTGGAGCCCATGAGCCCCAGGGTGGGGATGAATGACTTTTCTATTTGTGTTAATTACAAACAAAACATGATGTCTTTTCCCGAAGTGACGGATGTTGGGGTGGAGATCGAGCCCACCATGCCCTCCATGGGCCACGGGTCGCCCAATAATGAAAATCCGCAACACAACGGCGGCGCCCACTACAAGGGTAAGGTTAACTTTACCATGAGCGGCGACTGGCAGGTGGCCGTTACCCTGAAGCGAAACGGAAATATACTGGCGCAAACGGCCTTCGATATCACATTGTAAGCAGCGTTCAATTTCTCTCCGGTGGCGCCCTTCGGGGCGTTTCCGGAGACTTTTTGGGAAAAATCATGAGAAAAATCATTTTAATTTTTATAAGCGTTACTCTAAGCAGCGGTCTGCTTTATGGCGGACAAACCGAAATAAAGGGGTTGGTGCGGGACGGCCTGAGCCATAAGCCTCTGCAAGGGGTGAATATTGAAATTAAAGAGGGGAACAAGGGCAGTGCCACCGATGATACGGGACATTTTACCCTTCACCTTTCTCCCGCGGCCTATACGCTGGTGGTTTCACACATAGGATACCACACCCGATATATCAGGGTTGATCTGCAGGCTGAAAGGCAACAATTGCAAATCGACCTGCAACCGGCGGTGATAGAGCAGAAGCAGGCCATAACCGTTTATGGCGCCCAAAACGATCCCCTGGATAAAAACCGCGATAAATGGCTCAATTCCACCGATGATATGATGCGCCGTTTTGAGGGTGTTACCCTGATGCGGCGGGCCAATTTTGCCCTGGAACCCAGCATACGGGGATTAAGCTACGGACAGATCAGCACCACCATTGACGGTATGAAAATCTTTCATGCCTGTGTGGATCGCATGGATCCGGCAACCTCCTATGTGGAAGTGGAAAACCTGGATCGTCTGGAAGTCAGCAAAGGGGCCTATGATTTGTCGCAGTCTTCCGTGGGCGGGTCTCTGAATTTTGTGACCCGGGATCCGCAAAGCCTGCCGGGCTGGTCTTCGGAAAGTGAAACCGGTTTTGAGTCGGCCTCCGCCCTGCGGCGTTTGCGTGGTGAATTAAGCTGGCGCGGCAGGCATCAGGCGTTGCGGGTCAGCATGTCCTTAAAGAAAGCGGACAGCTATTATGCCGGTGACCATACCCTGATCGCCCGCTCCGGCTATAGCAAGCAAAACGCCGCCGTAAAATATATGATCGATTTGAATGATCGCAGTCGCCTTACCCTGAACTATATCGGTGACTTTGCCCGGGATATCGGCTATCCCGCCCTGTTGATGGACGCCACCCGCACCATTGCCCATATCGGAAGTATTAAATATGAATGGAACCCGGCCCTCAGCTGGTTCCCCAAATTCAATACCCGTATTTATTACAATCAGATACGACACTGGATGGATGATTATGGCCGGGATGTGCGGCAGCGGGAGGTAATGGCGGATATGTACATGCCCATGTACGGGGTGGCAACGACTTACGGGGCGATTGTCGCCGCTACCTTTTTACCGGGAAGGGACAGCTTTTTAAAGCTGACCCTGGACTACTACCGGCTCAACTCCTTTGCCGATATGAAGATGCTGAGTATCTTTCCGGATATATCCCCGGCTTATATCGTGAACATAGCCGACGCCCGGCTTGATATCCTGGCTCTGATTGCGGACTACACGATCCCCCTGACGGAGCGCTGGCGTTTGCGGAGCAATGTGCGGCTTGACTATGCCCGTCGTGATATTTATGATGAATTTGGAAAAAATGCTCTCAGCGCTTTCTGGAGCGATCAGGGGTCGTTCATGGAACAGGTTCTGCCTTCCGGCAGTCTGGCGCTGGAGTGGCGGGCCGATGCGGAAAATATTCTCACCTGGAGTCTGGCTGCCGTGCAGCGCATGCCCTCGCATATGGAGTCCTACAGTTTTTTTATCTATAACCTGCTGGATGGCTATTTTTATACGGGCAATCCCGGTTTAAAACCGGAGGCAAGCCTGCAAACGGACATGGGCTGGAAATACCGGGGCAGCTCCCTGGCCGCGGACTTTTCCCTCTTTTTTAATCATCTGAATAATTATATCGCCGGACGATGGCAATCGCCGGAGTTTAAGATATACGAAAATTTTTCCGGAGCCGATCTTTACGGATTTGAGTGGAATGGCTCCTATCACGTTAAGGCGTTGACCCTGGCCGGAAGCCTGGCATATACCCGGGGATATAACAACGCGCTGGGAGAACCCCTGCCTTACATCCCTCCGCTGGCGACTACCGTTTCCTTTTCCTATACCGGAAGCGGCTGGTGGTTGCAGCTACGGATGCTGCACAATGCCGCGCAGAACCGGGTGGCTGATAAAAGTACCCGCGAGGACACGACCCCGGCCTTTACCCGGCTGGACCTGCGCGGCCGTTACCACCTGGGTGAGGCCTGGGAGATCAAGGCCGGGGTAGAGAACCTGCTGGACAGCTATTATCATGAGCATTTAAGTATAAACAATTTGCCCTCACCGGGGCGCAATTTTTACCTGGGGCTGAATTACCGCTGGCAGCGAAGCACTGAGAATTGACCCGGACGGAGTGCCGGTTTTGGCGGCGGAAGGGTTCATGGAAGGGGACGCTATGTTTTATATAGCGATTATTTGTTCTAAATATGAAATATGATTAGAAATTGTTGGGATTTCATTTTATATTACAAAAAAAGAGTATGAGAAAAGCCCCCTCCCTATAACAAGGTATACCGGATACGGTTAGCGGAAGAGCGATCGTCAGCAACGAAAAATAATCGAAAAATTTGGATTAAATATTTGATAAGGTTTGGTTAGTTTATTAAACTTACTAACCTTCTGAAAGTCCTTAAAGGAGAAATTCTCTATGAAGCGAGCGACCTTCCTGACATATATAAGTCTTGTTTTGTTCCTGTTTTCATCCCTGTATGCGGGCACAACCGGTAAAATTGCCGGACGCATAGTGGATGCGGATACGGAGGAACCTTTGATCGGCGCCAATGTGATGGTGGATGGTCAGCCTTTGGGGGCCTCAACAGATATTGAAGGCTTCTATTTTATCATCAATGTCCCTCCCGGTACCTATAACCTGACGGTTTCCTATGTGGGCTATAATGATGTCCATATCAAAAACGTGGTGGTACAAACCGACCTGACCACCACACAGGATGTTTTTATGAAGTCGGAAATGCTGAGTACGGAAACCGTTGTGGTCGTGGCCAAAAGGCCGGTTGTGGAAAAAGACGTTGCCGCTTCTCAAAAGACCATTTCCGCCGCCGAAGTGGATGCCTTGCCCATAACCAATGTGGGGCAATTGGTCGGCTTGCAGGCCGGTGTGACTTCCGACTATAAAATTCGCGGCAGTTCTTCTTCGGCGACACTGTTTGTACTGGATGGTATTCCCCTGCGCGATACCCGCAATAACGAACCCATCTCCGAAGTGCCCATGAGCGCCCTGCAGGAAGTGACCGTGCAGTCCGGCGGTTTCGGAGCGGAGTTTGACAATGTCAGTGCCGGGGTGGTTAACGTGGTGTCCAGGGAAGGGGACAAGGAACGCTACTCGGCCACGGTAATCACCAAATACCGTCCTACGGCACCGAAGAATTTTGGAATTTCCCCTTTTGATCCCAACGCCTACTGGTTGCGCCCCTACTTGGATGACGCCGTAGCCTGGACGGGTACGGAAAACGGCGCCTGGGATGAATATACCCGCCGCCAGTATCCCAGTTTTGACGGATGGGAAAGCGTTTCCCGCCGAACCCTGCAGGATGATGATCCCTCGAACGACCTGACGCCGGAAGAAGCGCAACGTCTTTTTCGCTGGCAATATCGTAAACAGGGCGACATCGGCGCCCCGGATTATGATATCGATGCCGGCTTTGGTGGCCCGGTACCTTATATAGGTAAAAAACTGGGTAACTTACGCTTCTTTGCTTCCTTCAAAAACTCACGTGATATGTACCTTTTTGGATTGACAACGCCTGATCTGAGAACAAACAGTTATTTGATGCGCTTAACATCGGATATCTCCTCCACCATGAAACTTACCCTGATGGGCTTATGGAGCAATACCCGGGGTACCGCCTCCTCACGCAGCGGGGGCACGGGGATATTTACCAGCGCTTTTGGCGTGGCCAACGCCGTGGAACGGGTGGGCTTTACCTCTCCCTGGCGTATCTATACCGATATCTATTTTTCCGAAGCCCGGCGTGACGCGCAAATTTTATCGGCCAAACTGACCAATGTGGTTAATCCCAGCACCTTCTGGGAAGCCAAGCTCATCAACACCGTTCGTAAATATGCCACCGGTCCCTCCCGCTTCCGGAATACGGATAAAAAGTATGAGATTTTTGACGGCTATTTTGTGGATGAAGGCCCGATAGGCTATTTCCCCGATGCGCAATTTTCCGTGGACGGCAGTCTCGGTATGGGCGGCGCGGTCAGTGTGGGACGTGACACCAGTACCATTATCAATACAGAGCTGACTTTCGACTATACCTCACAGGTGAATCGCAATAATGAAGTTAAAGCCGGAGTGAAACTTATTTTCGAACAATACGATATGGGTTTCGGTATGGTCAATAAGTTCCTGCCTGAGGGGAACACCTGGTCCACCATTAAAGAAAGCCCCTTTCGTGCCAATGCCTACATTCAGGATAAGCTGGAGTTTAAGGGTCTTATTGCCAATGTAGGGGTATTGTTTGATTACTATACCCTTAACGGTAACTGGTTCCAGCCCTCCGGTCCTTTCGATCCTAATTTTTATGGCGAAGAATACAAAGATAGCGATGAACCGGCCTTTAAAAAAGCGGACATCGGCTCGCGTCTTACCGTAAGCCCCCGCGTGGCCATATCGCACCCGATTACCGAAAACTCAAAGTTATTTTTCAATTACGGTCACTATCGTCAGATGCCCACATCGGAGCGTTATTATCGCATTCAACGGGATATTCGCAACAAGGTGGACGCCATTGGCGATCCGACGATACCCCTTTCCTGGACCATCGCCTACGAACTGGGTTTTGACCAGGCTTTGTTTGACAGCTATCTGTTGCGTATTTCGGCCTACTATAAAGATATAAAAAACAGCGAGTATTGGGTACGCTATATCGGGCAGGACGGTACCATCAATTATTCCAAACTGACCAGCAACGCTTATTCCGATATTCGCGGTTTTGAGTTCGACCTGACACGGCGGGCCGGAGAGTGGGTGACCGGGAATATCAACTTTGAATACCGTGTGGGATCGGGGGGCTGGTTCGGAACAAACCGTATTTATGAAAACGTAGCCGATCAGCGCAATTATGAGCGGGAAAATCCTGTTCAGTCCAAACCCCGGCCGCAACCGCGAATGAAGTCATATATTGATTTTCACACTCCCCTCGATTTTGGGCCGGAAATTTTAGGCGAGAAATTGTTGGCGGACTGGCATTTTAATTTTGTGTCCCGCTGGACGGCCGGGCGCTGGATTACCTGGAACCCCAACTCCATACCGGGGGTAAGTTCCAATGTCCAGTTTCGCGACAACTATAATGTGGATCTGAGGGTGAGTAAAACTTTTGTTTTTGATAAATTTGATGTCAAGTTTACCGCCGATATTTTTAATCTGTTCAACTTTAAGTTTTTCTCCAATGCCTCTTTCTCCGATGTCTTTGATTACAACTTTTACATGAAGTCCCTGCATATGCCCGAAAGCGTCACCCGTAATCTCGGCTATGGCAACATTCCCGGCGATGACCGTCCCGGCGACTATCGCGATGACGATGTGGAATACCAGCCCATGGACTGGATCAGTGATGTGAATCAGTTAAGTGACCCGGTCAGCGGCGTCATCTATTACGACGCGGCCAGTAAAAGTTACTATACTATGGGTGGCGGCGGAGAACTGGAACGGGTAGCCCAGTCCCGGATTGATCAGGTACTGTCTGACAAAGCTTATATCGATATGCCGAATCAGACCTATTTCACCTTCCTCAATCCACGGAATATCTTCTTTGGTTTAACCTTTAGTTACCGTTTGTAAATGGAAAATGAGCGAAAGTATGAAATCTATTAAGGTGGTCTCATGTTAAAAATTAAGTTTGGATTTACGGTAGTTCTGTTGCAGATAGTCCTTCTGCTCCCCCTGGCTTTATGGGCTCAAAAAACACAATGGATTGCCGTGGGCGACCTGCATGACTGGTTTCACCGTGCGGGCAGCGAACCGGAAGTAGGGCGCACGGGGCAGGTCTCGGATCAACAGGATGGTCTGCGCTGGAATGCCCAGTTCCGTTTTCAGGACTCCAAGGCGGCCAAGGCTTTGTGGATCGGGGTAAAAAATTATAATGACAAAGTCGCCGAAAAAACCTTTAACTACAAGGTTATTCATGTCGGGCCGCGGGTATTGGATGAAAATAACGAGTTTATGTCCGAAACCTTTGAACTTTGGGGTAAATACGATACGCCCCAGGTGCTGGTGGATGATGTGCCTTCCTCCAAGCTCTCCTTTTTGGAAAAGCTGGATGCGGTGGACAATGAACTGATCGCCGACCGTATGATCTATAATGTGGTGCGTACTTCCATCGGTATAAAGATGATTCGCACGATTTATGCCTTTACCTCCAAAAAGCATAAAAATTACTTTATCTATGAATATGTGCTTGTAAATGACGGTATCATCGACCTCGAGGGCAATACCAATCCGCAAACGCTGGAAGATCTGGTGATTCATTTCCAGTACCGTTATGCTCCTTCCCGCGAGGGGGGGCCTTACGGTTATAACTGGTTGCCGCAATCCACCTCCTGGGGCCATAGCACCATGAACGATGTTATCTATATCAACCCGCAGACGGGCAATCCTTTGCGGGCGTTGATTTCCTGGATGGGCAAACACTCGTTGTGGACCGGACCGGGAGACAATATCGGTGGTCCTGCCTTTTTAACCGATGGGCACTTCGGTGCCCCGCAGTTTGTGGGCGTGGTGGATATCCATGCCGACACGTCGCCGGCGGATCCCTCGGATGATGTTGGCCAGCCCTCCACAACCCTGGAAATCGGTTCCGATGATTCCTACACCTATAACAACAGCCAATATAATGCTGCCGCCATGGCGCAGGAGTACGCGGTTATGACCGCCGGTCGTCCGGCCCTGTCACATGCGGCCCGTGTCGGAGACGGTTTTGCCGATAAATACGGCGGTACGCCGGGTGGTTATTCCGCCGCTCAAGGTTTTGGTCCTTACACCCTGGAAGTAGGGGACAGCATTCGCATCGTTTATGCCGAGGCCGTGGCCGGTCTGGATCGTGAGTCCTCCTATGTGCTGGGCAAGCAATGGCTGGATAACGCCGCGCCTTTTACCCTTCCCGGCGGCGGTACCACCAATGACCGCAACGAGTTTAAAAACGCCTGGGTTATGACCGGATATGATTCGCTGATACAAACCTTTGAAAACGCCAAGGCCAACTATCAGTCTGATTTTAGGATTCCCGAACCGCCGCCGCCTCCCGAGCAGTTTACCGTAAAATCCGGTGGAGACCGTATTTTTCTGGAATGGGCCAATAATGCGGAAGGCTGGAGTGGAACCAATTTTAGCAACAAGTTTAACGGCTACCGTGTCTATCGTGCCATTTTTCAGAACGATACCACATATGAAAAGATTTTTGAGTGCGGTCCGGGAACGGCTAACCCGCAGGTGGTGAATTCCTTTGAGGATAAAACAGCCAAGCGCGGTTTTGATTACTACTATTATGTCTCATCATTTGATGACGGTTCCTCTCCGGACGGTGTTCAGGAAAGCAGTAAATTTTACACGATGACGCAGGACCCGGCCTTTTTAAGGCGGCCGCCGGGCCTTTCGCTGGAAAGCGTGCGCATTGTGCCGAACCCGTTTAACATCAAGGCCAGGGAATGGCAATTCGGAATCAGCTCGGCCGACAGAATACTGTTTGTTAACCTGCCGCCCGTGTGTGATATAAAAATATTTACCGAGCGGGGCGATCTGATAAAGACCATACGCCATACCGACGGTAGCGGTGATGAACCCTGGAACTCGGTAACCAGCTCGGGACAGGTAGTGGTAAGCGGAATCTATATCGTTTATATCGAAGTTACCGAGGATTATGTGGATGAACAGACCGGTCAGGTAATATTTAAAAAAGGCCAATCCATAGCCAAAAAGCTGGCGATTGTACGTTAATGGAAAGTGGAGAATAATATGAAACAAGTCTTTGGACGCAAGACCTTCCCACTGGTGGGAATGATCATGGCTATAACCCTGGCTCTCTCTTCCTGCGATTTATACAGCAGCAGTGAGCAAAGCATAGGCGAGCCGGATAAGACGGTTTGCGATCTGTTTGCCGACAGTGTATTTACCAATATCAGCACGGTACAGCCGCCGGATGTAAACAGTAGTTGGCAGGATAGTGCTTTTAGCGATATTGCCGCGCAACTGGTGGATTCCCTGTTTAAAGATACCCTGTACATAAGCCAGGGCGCCACGCCTGCCTATAAGGTGTTTCTTACCGCGGATACCACTTACCTGGCTGTGAAAGCCGGGGGAGGAAAGGCCGTTCTTTTTACCACCAATGTGGTAGACTGGACATTCTTAAAAACAGACTTAACGGAATACACGGTGGAGAATGACGTCATGCCCGGCGCAACCATTTCCGGATGCATTGAGGGCGATGATAAAAAAGCAAATCCCGTAATAAAAATGCGCCAGGAATATACCCTTGATGCCGGGAATATCCTCATCCGGGTTGTAAAAACAGATCAAACGCTTGGAAGCTCCTTACGGGTGGTCGTTCAATAATATGAAATCTCTTATAAAGTGGGAGAGATAGATGAAGACAGCTAAAAAATATCTATTAACAATGTTTATTCTTCTACTCGGTCTGAATGTGGCCCCGGGGCAGGATAAATTAGCGCAAACGGGCTTCCAGTTCCTTAGCGTGGGCCAAAGCGCCCGGGCCGTGGCCCTGGGTAATGCCTTTACCACCGTTACGGGCACGCCGAACAATATGTTTTATAACCCGGCCGGTCTGGCGGAGATAAAGGAAACCGTGAGTGTGAATATAAACTATTTTAACTGGATTGCCGACATACAACACACCTCGGCCGCGATGACCTATACCCCTGCCTCCGGTGAATATGGCGTTGTCGGGGTTAGCGTGCAAAGTGTCAACTACGGCGATCTGGATGGAACCATGGTGTGGAACAACTCTCAGGGCTTTGTTGAAACCGGCACCTTTAACCCGACCGCCCTGGCCATCGGCCTGAGCTATGCCCGTTCCCTAACGGACCGCTTTATGGTGGGCGGACAGGTAAAGCTGGTCGGCCAATATCTGGGAACAAGCAGCCTGCCCAGCGGAACCACAAAAGACAATGTGGCCAACGTGGTGGCCTTTGACTTTGGCACCATTTATAAAACCGGCTTCGAAAGCCTGCTTTTTGGTATGTCCGTGCGTAACTTTAGTGAGGAAATCAAGTTTGTGGAAGAGAGCTTCCAACTCCCGTTGACCTTTCAGATCGGGCTTTCGGTAAACGCGGCGGATTTTTTTATGAAAGGTCAGGAAGACCATGCCATGTGGTTTACGGTTGATGCCGTGCACCCGCGGTCTTACCCGGAATATATCAATATGGGTCTGGAGTATGAATTCCGTAAGATGTTTGCCCTGCGCTTTGGCTATATTTCCAATCAAAGCCAGAATGACATCAGCCTGGGCTTTGGGGTAAACCAGTCCGGTTTTTCAGTGAATTATGCCTATCAGCCGTTTGGGGTGTTTGGCGCCATTAACCGCTTTTCCGCGGGTGTAAGCTTCTAAGCGCAATTACAGGAGTGCAAAAATGATAAACAGAATTACTTTGACTTTACTTGTAAGCATAAGCGCCTTGCTTTTTTTTAGCGCCTGCACGGAAACCGGCCATGATAAAGTTTGGCCGCCCGATACACGTAATGATAATGTAAGGGCCACCATTACAAAAATCTATCCCGAGGCCAACTCCATGGACCCCGATTCCGTGGCCTTTGTCGGTGTCGGCTATATCTATATCGAAGGTCAGGGTTTTTCAGCCAACCCCGAGGATGACCGCGTCTATTTTAACGGTGAGCGCGGCGATGTGGTGGAGGCTTCTTCCACAAAGCTTAAGGTGAAAATACCGGTACTTTCAGCCGATAGTGTCACGGTTCATGTTTCGGTTAAAGGGCAGTTGAAGTTTGCCAGCTACAGGGGCCAGGATTTCTTTTTCCCCTTGCGGGTAAAAAGCGCCACCGCCGTGTTCAAGGCCATCGATGAATTCACCGATGCCACCGGCCTGGCCGTTGACAGCCAGGACCGGCTTTATATATTGACCACGGATAAAAAGATATTACAGTTGGTGCACCCGGACAGCGTGGCCAAAGAGTACGCCACATCCACATTTATTACCACACCTTGCATGCGCGTGGGTCCCGATGGCGCTCTTTATCTTACCCGCGGTATCAAGAGTTTTTACCGGGTGGAGGAAGGCGGTAAAACCACCAAAATCGTTTCCGCCAAAACAAAGGTTTCCTATTTTGATTTTGATGAAGACCTGAATATCTATGCCGGCGGTAAGGGCGGCACCATCGATCTGATCCGGCCCGACCTGACGGTAAAGACCGTCGCCAATTATCCGGACTATTACATCAACAGTCTGCGTGTTTATGACGGTTATGTTTATGTGGCGGTAAGCTATCAGGGAAGTGACAGCACGGTAATTCAGGAAGGGATTTATAAAAACCGGATACTGGCCGATTCCCTTGGTGCCAACGAGCTGGTTTTTGACTGGAAAAGTTTTGCCGGCCGGTTTGGACCGGAAATCCAGTCAATTACTTTTGATGAAGACGGTGAAATGTTTATCGGCCTGAGTGCCGCCATTCCCGGCGATAACAAAGCGGTGTATAAACTTAATGAAGGTACTTATCTCTATACGGAGGTACTCAAGGTTCCGGCAACCATTCTTTCGTGGGGCCAGGGCACCTACCTTTATATCAACCACCGTCCGGATAACGCAAAAGACCGCGCCATTATCCGGGTGGAACTGCCTAAATTTGGCGCACCCTATTTTGGAAGACCCTAATTTAAAGGTAAGGAAAGGAGGTATGACGTTATTATATCGTTAATCAAACTTTCAATCAATCATTCATTTACAGGAGGTTCATTATGAACAAATTGTTAACGGCACTTGTGTCTCTCTTTTTATTGACATCATTGTCAATGGCCCAGGTGTGGACTTTTGACCGCGATTTTGCCGATATGCAAAATCCCCATGGCGTGGTTATAACGCCGGACGGTAAAATCTGGACGGCCAACTATAGCAAAACCGATACCATGGTGGTAACCGAGGGAGATACCCTTTTTACCAACCCCATCTATATCTATGCTGCCGATGGTACGCTGGAAACCACCCTGCGTGTGCTCAACTTTGGCGCCACCAAGGATACGCTTTCTAGCACATGTAGAGGAATTAGTTTGGATAATGATGGGAATATTCTTTATACCCATAATGATAAGATATTACAGATTAATTACCAAAATCATGAATTAATGAATAAGTTTATTCCTAGCGAAGCATCTCCCTTAACCGAGGCTGCGGCCACTGATGATGGATATTTTTATGTCGCACATGTACTAAGTGGTAAACCATTTTATATATTTGATGATACGTTTGAATTATTTTCTTTTGTTACAGACACTTTTAAAACACTGCAACGTTCTGTAATCGTATCACCCGATGGAAATGATATATATACTGGAAGTATTTATTCTGGCTATAATGGAGTTCGTCATATACAAAGTATTGATGGTAGTGGAGCAGAGTCTGAAGGTTTTGCTATTATCGATACCTTCGGTACTATTTACAATGATACATTGGTGCATCAAATGTGGGCCCAGTGTCTGGATTGGGACAACAATGGCCTGATCTGGGTTGGTACCTACTGGGATGTGGATTCCATCTCCTTTACCGGCTGGTATGCGCTTGATCCTACTCAGAATTATGCTGTTGTGGATACTTTGGGTCATAACTTCATCGATCAGTGGGATGGCGACCAGGCTGCCATGGCCGGTACCGGTACTTATCTGGCGCCCCGCGGCATCGCTTTCAGCGCCGATGGTAAAACCGCCTATACCGCCGACTTTGACGGTGGATGGATTAAAACCTGGAAGAATGACAGCCCCAAGGGCCCCGGTTCCAGCATTATTCCGTTGTCCGACCTGGTGGTTACCGCCTTGGAAGAGCGCGGCAATCCTCAAATTGCCGTTTCCTTTGAGCTGAAGCAAAACTACCCGAATCCGTTCAACCCCAGCACAACCATTCCCTTTACCATCACTTCCACCAAGCATGTAACGCTTAAGGTATATGATGTAAACGGCCGTTTGGTTGAAACTTTGATCGATCAGCAATTGGCTCCGCGCCAGTATGAGTTCAAGTTTGACGGAACGAACCTGGCTTCCGGTACTTACTTCTATCAATTGAATGTTGACGGTCAACTGGTTAACAAAACCATGTTGCTTGTTAAGTAAATTGCCTTTTAAGACCGGGCCATGCGCCCGGTCTTTTTTTCTTTTTTGTTTTATTAAATCATGAATGATCATGAAAAAACTTTTTCCTTACCTTTTTATTTTTCTTTTCTTCCAAAATGCTTTTGCCGGTGTTACCGGAAAAATCAGCGGAATGGTTACCGACGCGCAAAGCGGCGAAGCCCTTGTGGGGGTAAACGTCTATCTTGAAAATACGACCCTGGGGGCCGCAAGTGACACGGACGGTTATTTTGCCATAATCCATGTGCCGGCGGGGACATATACCCTTCATGCCAGCTATATAGGTTACGATGAAGTTGTTATCAGAGGTGTGAAGGTAGAGATCGGCCTGACCACCGCGTTGGAAATAAAAATGAACTCCGATGTTCTTTCCACGGAAGAAGTTGTGGTGGTAGCCCGGCGTCCCGTTGTTCAAAAGGATATTTCCAACAGTCAGCTCTCCCTGGACGCCAAAAGCATTCAAAGCGTTCCCGTGACAACCCTCAACGATGTGTTGACCCTGCAGGCCGGTATCGAAAACAGCAGTCGCGGGCTTATCATACGGGGCGGCGGGGCCAATCAAACCGTTTTTATGATGGATGGCTTTTCCACCAACGATGAGCGTTCCAACTATCCCGTTACCGGTATTCCCCTGGGTAATGTGGATGAAGTACAGGTGCTGACCGGCGGTTTTAGCGCCGAATATGAACAGGCCCGTTCCGGCGTGGTCAATACCGTTACCAAAAAGGGGCAAAAAATATTTTCAGGTTATATGACCTTCGACTACCGCCCCGCCGGGCCTAAAAATTTTGGTAATTCCATTTATGACAAAGATTCCTATTTTAACCGCGCTTTTTTTGATCCCGACGTTATGTGGACCGGTACCAATAACGGCGCCTGGGATCAGGATACCAAAAATCAGAATGTAGATTTTGTCGGTTGGGAAACGGTGGCCAACAACACCCTGCTCGATCAGGACCCCGATAATGACCTGACCCCGGAGGAGGCCCTGCGCCTTTTTGAGTGGTACCGTCGGCGGGACGGACGCATTCAAAAAGGGGATTACCGCTTTGAGGCCGGTTTCGGCGGTCCGGTGCCCTATCTGAATAAATATGTGCAAGACCTCAGTTTTTACCTGTCCCACTATCAAAACAGGGAAATGTATGTTTTTCCCCTTTCGCGGGATTCCTATTTTGAAAACAGTACCCGCCTGAAATTCAATGCCCATCCCTCGTCCAATTTGCAGGTGATGTTTTTTGTCGATTACGGTGAGGTGAAAGGCTCCACGGCCAACAACTGGACGCCGCCCACGGGCAGTGTGTTGCGCGGCGTGGAAGAAGTGGCCAATCTGACCAACGGCACGGCCACCGGGCTTTCCATACCCTTTATGCCCGGTTATTTCAGTCCCACGGATATCTATCGCGGTAATACGGGGCTGAAACTGACCTATCTGATGGGCGCCAAGTCTTTTTTTGAGTTCAGGGCTTCCTATCGCTACAGTAATTATAAAACTTTTCAGACCGAGTTACGGGATACAACCCGCCGCTATGAGGTTTTTGACGGATATTATGTGGATGAAGCGCCCTACGGCTATTGGGGCTATCCCGCCGCCGGACCGGGCGATGTCCATCTGGGCGGCTGGATGAACCTGGGACGTGACAGAAGTAAAAACAGTACCCTGCAACTGAACGCCGACTATTCCAACCAGTTTAACCGCTGGAATGAGCTAAAGACCGGTCTGTCCCTTGTATATAATAACTACAATATAAACTCCTTTACGGAGAATCCGCTTTTCAGCACCTGGAGAAGAACACTAAAATATAACCTTTTTCCCTACAGGCTTGGTTTCTACCTTCAGGATAAGATGGAGTTCTCCGGTTTTATTGCCAATGCCGGTTTCCGGTTGGATTATTATGATCCCAATACCACCGTCCCCGTTACCGATATCTATGACGAAGCCTTTAAGGCCGGGCAGGAGGATAAGCTGGAATCGGCCCCAACGGAGCCGGCCCGGGCCCGTTTGATCTTCAGTCCGCGGCTGGGAATTTCCCATCCCATCACCGAAAGCTCCAAACTCTATTTTAACTATGGCCATTTCCGCTCAGAGCCGTTCTCTTCCTTTCGTTTTCGCCTGCAGCAGGAAAATAACGGACAAACCACCTTTTTGGGTAATCCCAATCTGGAGCCGGAAAGAACCATCGCCTATGAGGTTGGTTTTGAACAGAGCTTTTGGGATACCTATCTGATCAAAATAGCGGGCTATTACAAGGATGTAACCAATCAACCCGGTTGGATTGCCTTTCAGGGTCTGAACAATGTCAGCTATCGCAAGGCGGCCAGCAACAACTACGCTGATATCCGCGGCCTGGAAATTACCCTGCGCAAACGCTACGGCAACTGGTTTTCCGGTTTTGTTAATTACACCTACGATGTGCGCAGCAGCGGCTATTTCGGCATTTTGGAAAACTATGAAGACCCCAAGAAACAGCGGGAATACAATAAACAACATCCGGTTATTTCACGTCGGCTGCCGCAACCCTATGCCAGCGCCAATCTGGTTTTCTTCTCGCCGGAAAAATTTGGTCCGGCCGTGGCGGATATCTATCCTCTGGAACAATGGCGTCTTTCCGTTCTGGGCTCTTGGAAAACAGGCGCCTACGAAACCTACAACCCGCTCAATGAGCCGGGGATTTCCGACAATACCCAGTGGGAAGATGTGTACAATGTGGATATACGTCTGAGCAAGGAGGTGAAAATCAGCAAGGTCACCTTTGATTTTTATCTGGATGTCCGCAATCTTTTTAACAATAAATATATGAGCCGGGCCGGATTTTCGGATATATATGACTGGAACAATTACATGGAGTCGCTCAACTTTTCCTGGGAAGAAGGAGACCAAAAGGGCAATGACCGTGTGGGCACCTACCGCGATTGGAACGTACCCTATGATCCGCTGGAGGCCAATCCCGATAACGATCCCGCGATTACGGCCCGCAACAATAAGCGCAAGGAGACTAAATCTT
>JALXBH010000188.1 GCA_026991535.1 Calditrichia bacterium
ATGTTGGCAAAACTCTCGACTTTTACGGGAAACGGGTTGGTCCTTACCAATATCCCAAGGCGTCGGTTGTGGATGGCAGTCTTGAAGCGGGCGGGGGCATGGAGTATCCCATGATAACCATCATCTCTACTGGATACCAGTCCTGGACACGTTTTTTGGAAGTGGTGGTGATGCATGAGGTGGGCCATAACTGGTTTTACGGTATGCTGGGTTCCGATGAGCGGGCATCAACCTTTATGGATGAGGGGAATAACGCTTTTACCGAATGGAAATATATGGAGCACTATTACGGGCGTAACAATGTGACTGTGTTTGACAGTTTGCTCGGTAAATGGAATACTCTTTCCGATGCCGGTGAATTCGAAATCAATTATCTGATGTACGGATCATTGGTAAACGTAAACCGAGATCTTCCGTTAAACCTGCGGGCAGAGAAATATACTCAGGCGGCCTATGGCGGCATTAATTACGCCAAGTCGGCCTTTATGCTGCGCGCTTTGGAATGGACTATCACCGAGCCGGTATTTATTAAGGCCATGCATACCTATTTTAAACGCTGGAACGGCCGCCATCCCTCGGTGGATGATTTTTGGGAGGTGATGACCGAGGTTTCGGGGATGGATTTGTCACTGTTTCGCAAGGAGTGGATGACGACAACCCATTATAATGATTTTAAGCTGGAACGTTATGAGACCGAAAAAACAGAAAAGGGCTATAAAACAACCGTCTATGTGGATAACAAAGGCGATATGCGGCCCTTGCCGGCGCCGGTCAGTCTTGTAACGCAGGACGGAGATACGCTTGAGCAACGCTGGGACGGTAACCCGGGCCATCCGGTTGTCTTTAACTATAAAAGCCCGTTGCAAAAAGTAGTGGTTAATATGGATCATATTATCTTCGAAACCAGCTATCTGAACAACGGAAGTTCCCTGCCGGTGGAGTTTAATTTTCTGGATCCGATCCCCTCGTTTACCACCTACCGTGGTACCTGGCTGCCCTATGCCGATTATGAGTATTTTAAGGATAAAACCCGGCTGGGTTTCACCGGTTGGATCGGCAATCCCATCACCCTGCAACATTTCGTGACGGCCAAGGCCTATTACGCCACCGCATCGGGCGTGTTGGGCTACCATGTGGGATATGCCAATCGTTTCAGGGGGGGGATTTCCAGTTATGCCGATTTTAGCACGGAAGTAAATGACAAGGACGGTTTAAGAAACTGGAACACAAAACTTAAGCTGGCCTTTGTGGATCCCTATGACGGTTATATCGCCCGCGATGTAACCGTGCAGGCCAATTATGTTAATTTATATGATGCCGTTTACAATGAGCCCGGTATCTACCAGCGGGCGGAATACGGCACCGTGCGCCTGGGTGCCGGGATGACGGTGCGCCGCATGCTCCATCGATTTAAAGGACGCCTCTCCGTGGAGCAGGCCCTGCCTTTGACGGATGATCAGGTTGAATACACAAAGCTTGAACTGTCGGCCACCTATCTATACAAGGTGCGTCGCTGGCTGGCCGTGAGTGCCGATGTTTATGCCGGGATGATTGACGGAAATACCATTCCTCTTCAGGAAAAGATTTTTGCCGGGGGAGATGTTAATCCCAAGCATCTGAAGTACGCGCCTGGATTTCGCGGTGATATCGGGCCTTTGCGCAGCTACACCTATCTAAGCGGGATGAACATGCCGGGATACAGCGGCGCGCGCGGCGTCTATCTCAATGCCAAAAACGGATTTTCCACGGGTTTTACGGTACACATTCCTTATGGGCTTGGGGTTTACGTCCGTACCGGTGTGCTGGGAAATGATTTGTCCGCTATCATGGATCAGGAATTTATGACAGAATATGGCCTGCGGCTGGGAACGGGCAACGTGAAGATCATTCTACCCTTGTATGTCACCAATCCGCCGGACGGGTCGGATAAATTTGCTTTCCGTTATTATTTTAACCTGAGCATGAATCTCAATCTGGGACGGGGATAGATAAAATTAAAAAGGCGGCTGTCGAGCCGCCTTTTTTGTTGCTATTAAATTATTTATAGACCGAGTACCGATTTATTCTCCACAAACCATTGTACGGTTTTGGGCAGGCCTTCGGATATTTTGTACTTACCTTCATAACCGATCAGTTCCCGGGCAAGGGAAATATCGGCCAGCGAGTGTTTGATATCTCCGGGACGCTCGGGCCCGTGCGTGGCCTTGATATCCTTGCCCAGCAGCCTGCTTAATTCGACCGCCAGTTCATTGAGGGTGATGCGTTCACCGCAGGCGATATTCATAACCCGGCCGGTGTTCTCCGACGGCGCCTTGCAGGCCAGCAGATTGGCTTCAATGACATTGTCGATGTAGGTAAAGTCGCGGCTGGTTTCGCCGTCGCCGAAAATGGTGGGCGGCTGATCCTGCAGCAGGGCTTTAACGAATTTGGGGATTACGGCGGAATAAAAAGAATTGGGATCCTGACGACGGCCGTAAATATTAAAATAGCGCAGGGCAAAGGTCTCCAGCCCGTAAACATTATGAAAGGCCCTGCAATAGTTTTCTCCGGCCAGTTTATTGACGGCATAGGGAGAAAGCGGTGACGTGGGCATGGTTTCAACCTTAGGCAAGGTGGGCGATTCACCGTAAGCGGAGGAGGAGGCCGCCATAACAAAGCGCCTTACTCCCGCCTCCTTGGCGGCATAAAGAAGGTTTAGCGTGCCGTTGGTATTAACGTCGTTACTCTCCAGCGGGGTTTCCACTGACCGGGGGACGGAAGGCAGCGCCGCCTGGTGCAATACATAATCCACATCCTTCATGGCTTCCATAACGGTGTTCAAATAACGGATATCGCCGTTTATAAACTCAATGCGATCCATAAACGGTTCAAGATTTTCAATTTTTCCGGTAGACAGGTTGTCGATGACACGTACTTTTTCACCATTTTCAACAAGACGTTCAACCAGGTTCGAACCAATAAACCCGGCCCCGCCGGTCACTAGATAACGGTCACTCATTTAAAACTCCTTTTAAGATTTATCTTTTAGTGTAGTGTTTCGGAGAAAAAAGGGATTACTTCAATATTAAATAGAGAGATATCAGCCTTGAAGCAGGCGTTCCAGTTGCTCGCACAGATAATGATAAATTACCATGTGCGCTTCCTGAATATATTGGGTGTTGTCGGAGGGAACCACGACGGAATAGCGGCACAAATCCCTTAAGGGTCCGCCATCGCGGCCTAAAAGCGCGGCAACCGTGCATCCCTGTTCCAGACCTTTTTGGGCGGCCTTAATCAGATTGGGGGAGTTACCGCTGGTGCTGATCAGCCATAGCAGGTCGCCTTTCCGGCCCAGGCCTTCCACCTGACGGGCAAAGACATTGTCAAAACCGATATCGTTTCCGCCGGCAGTCAGGATGGAGCTGTCGGTGGTCAGGGCAATGGCGGGGATGGCCGGGCGTTGCACATCCTTGCTCAGACGGATGATCAGTTCGGCGGCGATGTGCTGGGCGTCGGCGGCGCTGCCGCCGTTACCGGCCAAAAGAATTTTATGCCCGGAACGGACGGCCGTACTCAGGGCTTCCAGCAGATTGTCGATTTCAGCTTGCAGATTTTTTATTCCGCTGATTACAGCAGCGTGGCCGTTTAAGGTATTTTCAAGTGAATCAGGCATGGTGGTTATCTCGGGCTCCGCGTATGTTGTGAAAATTGTAAAATCTGATCAAAGGGATCGTTGTGTTCAAAATGGGTACCGATGACGATGATATCCGCGCCGGCTTTAACCTTGGCCTGTACATCAGCGGTGCTGCGCAGCCCGCCGCCAACGATCAGCGGTATGTCGATATGTTTTTTTACCGCCGTAATGAGGCTATCGGGAACGGAACGCTCGGCGCCGCTGCCTGCCTCCAGATAGATCATCTTAAAGCCCAGATAGCGGGCGGCCAGGGCATGAGCCACGGCAATGTCCGGCTTATGACCGGGCAGGGGTTTGCTGCCGCTCATAAATTCCACCGAGGTGGTGCGCCCGGACTCCACCAAAAGATAGGCCGTGGACAGTGCCTCCAGCCCCATTTGATGAATCAGCGGGGCGGATATCACCTGTTGCCCGATAAGAAACTCCGGATTGCGGCCGCTGAGCAGGGAAAGAAAAAGCAGGGCGTCGGCCCGGGCGCTGAGTTGCTGCGCGCCACCGGGGAAAATAACCACCGGTGTGTCGCCGGATTGTTTGAGGAGGGACAGGGTGTTGTCCATCATATCCGAAGAGAGCAGACTGCCGCCCACCAAAAAAAGATCGATGCCCAGTTCCCGGGAGTGACCGGCCATCCGCCGCAGGGTTTCTCCGTCGGTTTTACCGGGATCGATGAGGATGGTCAGTAAAGCGGTTTGTTCTTTCAGGCGCTGGCGAATGTAATCATAAACCGGCATAAACGGTGATCCTTGTGAAAAAGGCAAAAGTTACTCAATTGTCGGAAAGGGTGCAATTCCGTGACCAGTGGCGCAGCAAAAAGGGGGCCTCCGGACCGTGTTTAAAAATAAAACCGGTGACAACGGGATCGCCGGGCAGGGAACAGCTCAGGGACAGCGGCCGGATATGCCTTTCATGCAACAAGCCGCGGAAGTCGGGCGCCAGGGGGAGATGGTGGGGATCATAGACGTATCCGCTAAAACGGTTTTGTGAAAAATAGCGGGTGTTGAAATCCTGAACACCTTTTTTGCTGATATCCGAGGCCCGCTGGCAGGGAACGCTGATTTTCAGACGCCGCCGGTAAAATTGCCAGAATTGAAAAAGAAAACCGCTTAGGCTCTCATCCGCCCGGGCGTAAATATTTTCCAGTTCAAAAAAGAGGTCTTCAAAGTAGGGGTAGTCGTGATAGCGATGCTTTAAAAAAGTAAGATGTTGCTGCTTCCAGTGGTCGTCTTCCGTAAGCCGTTTATCAAACAGGGGA
>JALXBH010000189.1 GCA_026991535.1 Calditrichia bacterium
GGCCGTCACCGGTATAGGCTTTTCCTTTAAAATCTGCCGGCGGTTGTACGGTCCGGATAACAGGCAGATCATATTTTTCGGCAAATTCGTAATCGCGTTCGTCCTGGGCAGGTACGGCCATAATGGCCCCGGTTCCGTAACTGCTTAAAACATAGTCGGCAATCCAGACGGGAATTTTCTTATTGTTAACAGGATTAACGGCATAGCGTCCGGTAAAAACGCCGCTTTTTTGTTTGGCCAGATCGGTTCTCTCCAGATCGCTTTTGCGGGAACTTTCCCTGATATAGGCTTCAACCGAGGCTCTTTCTTCGTCCGTTGTGATTTCATGTACCAGGGGATGTTCCGGCGCCAGCACCATATAAGTTGCTCCGAATAGAGTATCGGGGCGGGTAGTAAAAACACGGATAATCTCATCAAGGCCATCCAGCTTAAACTCAACCTCGGCGCCTTCGGACTTGCCTATCCAGTTACGCTGCATCTCCTTGGTGCTTTCCGGCCAGTCCAGATCGTCAAGGTCATTAAGCAGGCGATCGGCATATTCGGTGATCTTAAGCATCCATTGGCGCATGGGTCTTCTATACACGGGATGTCCCCCGCGCTCGCTCTTGCCATCTATAATCTCTTCGTTGGCCAATACCGTTCCCAGGGCCGGGCACCAGTTTACCGGCACGTCGGCCAGGTAGGCTAAGCCCTTTTTATAAAGCTGAATAAATATCCACTGAGTCCATTTATAGTACTCGGGGTCTGTGGTGTTTACTTCCCTATCCCAATCATAGGAGAAACCGATGGCCTGTAATTGCCGGCGAAAACGGTTGATGTTTTTTTCCGTGGTTATCCTGGGATGCGTTCCCGTTTCGATGGCATATTGTTCCGCGGGCAGGCCAAAGGCGTCCCAGCCCATGGGGTGCAGAACGTTGAACCCCTTAAAGCGTTTGTAACGGGCGATGATATCCGTGGCGGTATAGCCTTCGGGGTGCCCTACATGCAATCCGGCCCCGCTGGGATAGGGAAACATGTCGAGGACATAATATTTTTTCTTCGAACGGTCAATGGTATCGGGGGTTTTAAAGGTTTTGTTCTCCGCCCACCGTTTTTGCCATTTTTTTTCAATTTCGGAAAAGGGATATGCCATGAGATGTCCTTTATTGCTTGAATTTTCCATAAAAGGGGAAGTTAAAAAGATTGCCGAAATATAGCAACGCGCCCGCTAAGATATGAGTGAAATAAGCAGTCCGCAAAAAAGGCTTGCCAGGGAGATGGAAAGGAAATTAACCCAATCGTTATTCATCCAGCGCCAGCCGGAAACAAGTGCCAGGCTGCCCTGTTCATCCTTTTCGGTAAGCAGGCCGTTTTTATTGCGGAACTGAGCCTGCAGGCTTGCACCGATGATGCTGTCGGCCAGTGATGAGAAGAAACCGCTGATGAGGGCCGCTAAATAGAAAAGGGACAAATTTTGCAATGGCAGCAACAAATAGCCGGCAGCCACCACCGCCAGGCTGCCCAAAAATGAGGCCAGGAAGCCGATAAGGGAAACGGCTCCGGAACGGCCCTTCTCTACTTTCTCCATGGTACTGATCAACCTTGGCCTTCCCGGACTTAATACGCCAAGCTCGGTGCCCCAGGTATCGGCATTGGCCGCGGCCAGGGCCGCCAGATAGATAAAATAAAGGTTGGGCTGTGGATAGAGATAGTATATAAAGGCCACAAGCAGGGCAACTCCCCCATTGGCAAAAACCTGATGACCGTCACGTCGGGACGTTTTTGAAAATTGCTCCTTAAACCGCTTTTTGTAACCGGACTTAAAGAAACTTAGCAGACTGGAGCTGATAAAGAAAACAACTATGGGGAGAGCCCAGGTCCAGCCACCCACGCCATATATTACAATAGCCATAAGATATGTAGCCACGCCGCCTTCAGGACTTAGCAGTTTTAAGGCCACCACGGTCAAAACAAAAAGAGCTCCGATGGCGGTTGCCCAAACATAGTTCATCGCTGCCGCTTCCGTGCCATGGCTTAGGGCATTCAGGATAAACGCCGTTGCCAGAACCACGCTAAAATTGTCGGAACCGCGCGCGGAAATGAGTTCGGCCAAAGCTATAAAAATACCGGCAACCGGAGCCAAAAGCCAAAGCGGCAGGGCCGAAGATGTTTCTCCGTTTATATAGTAGACCAGAAAAACAATTAGGGTGGAAGAGGCAAACATGGCCAAAGCACCCTGCAGGCTTTTCACGTCATGCCATACCTTTAGCCGCAGTGGTGTTTTAACGGACTGACCGACCACCGCCGCCAGAGCATCGGCCACGGCCAATACCCATACGGAGATGTAAAAAATATTTTTATCATCATACCAGAAAACCCAGGCGCTGATAGCGATGGTAAGCGGGTAAAACACCGTACCGTAGGAAATCCGTTTGGTGGACAGGGCCGGCAACAGATTAAACTTCAGAACAACAAAGTTTATCAATGTAAAGATAAGGCTGAGAAAGATAATGACATTGGGAGCATCCAGATTAACGGAATAGATCCAAACAAGTACGCCAACGGCAACATGCACAAACTTTCGGGAAAATTCATCGGAAAGACTAAGGTATTTCTTTAAGCCCTCGGCCAGGGCCAGAACCACGCCGAGCGTAAGAAAAAACAAACCCAGGGTTTGCCATTCCGCCATGTTTTGTGGGAATAGGTAGTTAGTCAAGGCAAGATAAATCTTTGAAATGAAAAAATGTCGGGGTGAGAGGATTTGAACCTCCGACCTCACCGTCCCGAACGGTGCGCGCTACCAGGCTACGCCACACCCCGAATTAAAGAATGTCAATTTAAGCAGTCATCTTATATAAATCAACCGGAAGAAGAGTCATCCGCTGAAAATTTAATGGAGATGACAAAACCAAGCGTAAGACTGATGAAGGCCAGCAGGCCGTTAAGCGATATTTCCACGCCGGGATAAATTTGATACAATGAACCGATTATAAGCCCCAAAATGGCGTACATGGTTTGTGCCGGAAACTTCTTAAGCAGAAAATCCATTATCCGGGAAAAGCCCAGAATACCGGCAACCACACCCACAAACAAGGCCCCTAAAATTATAAGACGCGGCAAGGTCTGGTCGTTGAGGCCCTGCTCCATAATAAGAGGTAACAGGCCGCTTAATGCGCCAAGCACCGTCCAGTACACCCCCAGCAATATCAGGATAAAAGACCCGCTTACGCCCGGTATAATCATGGCCGAGGCGGCTATAAGTCCGGCAAAGGCAAAATAGAAATAATCCGCGAGGCCAAAACCGCTAAAGTCCGTAATCAAAGCACCATCATTACCATGGCTTTGGTAAAGTGCCAGAATAATCACAAATATCAATCCCGTTAAAAAGGCTGCCATCCGGGTAAATGTGGGTTTCATATCCTTATGAACTTTTAATACCACGGGAATACTGCCAAGGATCAGGCCCATGAAAAAGTATACTGTAATCAGGGGATAATTATTAAAGGCCCATTTTAACAAGCCCGCCAGAGCAACGATGGCTATCAGAGACCCGGCAAACAATATGGCCAAAAAGGTGATGTGTTCCCCGCGTCTTTCCCTGTCGGTTAAAAAATTGCCGAGAGCGTCCATAAGTTTTTCGTAAATACCGAATACCACGGCAAGGGTTCCGCCGCTAACGCCGGGGATAATATTGGCAACGCCCATGGCCATGCCCACAAAAAAGACTCTTAGATAATATCGCATTATTTCCGTTTTCCTGTTTTTAAGGTTTTTTCCAGCCATCCCTGCCTATCAAGGGAACAAAGGAGAGCGGTTCAATTTCAAATTTGCGTAATTCCCGGCCTTCCCGGATAAAAAGGGTCAACATCTGCCCTTCCCCGTCTCCGATGGGTACCACGCATCTGCCGCCTTCCTTAAGCTGATCCAGCAGGGAGGCCGGAGAAACCGGGGCGCCGGCTGTAACGATAATTCCGTCGTAAGGTGCGTAAGCCGGCCAACCCAAGCTGCCGTCTCCCACGCGGGAAAGAAAATGAAAACCCAAGTCCTTGAGTTTGCCCTCCGCGCGCCGGGCCAGGGGTTCTATACGTTCCACGGTAAAAACCCGTGCGCCCATCTCGCATAAAATCGCCGCCTGGTATCCCGATCCGGTGCCTATTTCCAGGATGCGCTTATGATCTTCAATCTGCAGGGTCTGCGTCATCAGGGCCACGGTATAGGGATGGGAAATCGTTTGATCGAAGCCGATGGGCAGGGCTTTTTCGTCATAAGCCTGGAACTCCATCCCCGGTTGAACAAATAAATGGCGGGGAACGGCGGCCATCGCCCGTAAGACCTGTCGGTCGCTGATGCCTTTTGCGATAAGGCGCTCGATCATTTGTTTTTGTTTACGCGCGTAGATCATCGTTTAAAGACTTCCCGTCCTAAAAGTTGCAAAAATTTAACGGTGTCATGCACATGGCGCATTGAAGAACCGTATTGATTGTAAACTGTTGGTATCGGGCAAAAATCTATTTTAACATTAAGGTCTCTGCAACGGAAAAAGAATTCACTCTCCAGTTGAAAGCCGTTTTCTCTTAGCGCCATCTTCTTTAACACCTCCCGGTGAATCAGACGGAAGCCGCATTGACTGTCCGGGATGGGGCGGCCGGTCAGTCCGCTAAGAATTTGCGAGGTCAGGGTATTGGAAAGCACCCGCATAAGAGGCATTGCCGGCGGCGTAAAGTTGCGTTGACCGATAACGACGCGGCTGTTAAGGCGTCGGGCGGTCTGTAGAAAGTCGGGAATATTTTGGGGAGGATGTTGCAAATCCGCATCAAGAGTAAGCAGATAGTCGCCGCGACAGGCCGAAAGAAAATGAGCATAGCCGGCTTTTAACGCCGCGCCTTTTCCACGGTTTTCCGGGAGCGAAATGAGTTCAACGGCATGGGAGCGGGCAATATTACACGTATCATCCGTGGAGCCGTCATCGACAACGATCAGCTTTTCCGGAGAAAACTCCGCGGTATGCTGTTGTATGGATTCCAGAAGTTCGGCAAGGCTGTTTTCAGCATTGTATGCCGGTATGAGAATAGTGTATGTTAATTCCATGTGTCATAAAAAAAGGGGCTTAGAAAAGCCCCATTGTTTTGTCGGAGCGACAGGATTTGAACCTGCGACCCCTTGAACCCCATTCAAGTGCGCTACCAGGCTGCGCCACGCTCCGAGACTTTGAAATTAAGAAGTAATATTTAAAAAATCAAACTTACTCTTCATCATTTTCCAGTATATTTTTTATTTCCTTCAGACGGGCCAGTATTTCCTGTAGCAGGTCCGAAGGTAATTCGCCAGCGGTACCGGTAATAACTTCCCCGCTTGCAGTGACATCTTCAGCCGCCATTCCTTTCCCCCGGGAGGCCAGATACTTATTGACCCCTTTTATTGTAAGTCCCTCGTCATGAAGCAGAACTTTAAGTTTTTGTATAAGGGCGATATCTTCCGTTGTATAGCGCCTGCTGCCTCCCGCCGTCTTAACAGGTTTCAGAGCGTCGATTACCGTTTCCCAATAGCGAAGAGTCGATTGCGTCACATCCACCATCTCGGCAACATGGCCGATGGAATAGGTGAGTTCGTTGCGCATATGCTTCCTTTGATTTGCGTAATGCTTCAGCTAATATAAAGCTTTACTTTAATTATAGCAAAGACCGGGGTTAATACATTTTTCTCCGGGAAAGCATATAGTGTACCAGAGCTTTTTCTACCGGCTCGCTGGTTTTAAGGGAAACATAGCTTACATCCATTTCCCTTAATTTTCCTCCGAGAAAATCAAAGTGCTCCCTTACCGCGGCCTCATACTCCCGGCGAATATACTTGGTATCGGTTTTTATTTTTAAAGCTGTCTGCTCCATATCCTTAAACAGGTACTGCCCTTTCATATCCATGGTTATTTCCAGAGGATCGTTAATGTTAAGGACGATGATCTCATGTTGATTGTGCTTAAGGTGGCGTATACCCTGAAGAATTGTTTGAGGATCATCCAAAAGGTCGGATATCAGAATGACAAGAGAACGGCGATGGATACGATCGGCAATGTCATGCAGTACGCCTCCAATGTGTGTCTCCGATTGCGCCTCCGTCTTTTGCAGTTCAGCCGCAAGATGATAAAAATAGTTGCCCAGGGATTTTGCCGGATATCGTTTATGTATGCGGTTGCTGAAAAGAAACATACCCACCGCGTCCCGTTGTTTAAGCAGAATATAACTCAGCGCGGCCGCAAGAACCCTGGCATAGTCCAGCTTAGAACTGTTTGAACCGCTTTTAAAGGCCATGGAATGTGATATATCCAACAAAATCTGACAACGGAGATTGGTCTCTTCTTCGTACTGTTTTATAAAATAGCGTTCCTTGCGCGCCAGAATCTTCCAGTCCACATGCCTCAGGTCGTCACCGCGCATATAGGGACGATGCTCGCTAAACTCAACGCTAAAACCGTGGAAAGGTGATGTATGCAATCCTGTAATAAACCCCTCAACGATCTGCATGGCCAACAATTCCAAATTATCTATGCGGGAAATGAGCTCCGGTGGCAGCAGACGGGAAACGATATTGTACATTAATGGCTATCTGATTTTGATGATGCTGTTTGAAAATCCTTGCAGGAGTGGTGTAAAGATACCATCGATCCGCTTAAACGGCAACGGTATGAAAAAGATTGATCATCATTAAACGGGGCATTGATAAACGTAAGCCGGTATCTGCAGTTCTGGCAGGTGCTTACGGGGGCAATATTGCCGGCGGCCCTGCTTCCCGTTTGACCGTTGAACCAGGAGCGCATGCGTTTTAAATCCTTTAGTACGGAAAAAAAATTCTGTACCAGGCGTTTAAGAAAAAACAATACGATGATTTGAATGGTCAGCAGCACCAAAAGTACCGTTAATATTATGTCTCGAGTCTCACCCATCTGATTCAACCAATTATGCCATAATTTTCTGTCTGAATAGCGTTATGCTTTTTTAAAGTCTTTTCACGGTTAAAGTTCCTTTCAAAAAGTACTCGCCCCGCATGGTGTCCGACTTTATTTTTTTCATAATCTACATGGCGACTGGTCAATTGTTCCGGTATTGTAGGTACTATTTTTCCGGTCTAGCCATGCTCTATGAAATTAGTAAGATGTTTTGCGGCCGTAACGGTGTTCTGCATAAGCATGGCAATGGTCATGGGCCCTACCCCGCCCGGTACGGGCGTTATGGCCGCGGCTTTTCCTGAAACGGGAATAAAATCCACATCTCCAACAATTTTATAGCCGCGGGGAGTATCCGGCGCTTCAACGCGGTTGATACCTACATCGATAACAACCGCATCCTCCCTAACCATATCGGCTGTTACAAAGGCGGCTTTGCCTATGGCGGCGATAAGAATATCCGCCTGAAGGCACAGTGCTTTTATATTTTTTGTACGGCTGTGGACCACGGTAACCGTGGCGTTGGCATGGGCCGACTTTTGAACCAGCATATTGGCCATGGGTTTACCTACAATATTGCTGCGTCCCAATATAACCACATGTTTGCCGGATGTTTCTATTTTGTAATATTTAAGAATCTCCACAATGCCGGCGGGCGTGCAGGGCAACAGATAGGGCTTACCCAGCATCAATAATCCCACGTTCCGGGGATGAAAGCAGTCCACATCCTTATCGGGTAAGATGGCTTCTATGATTTTTTCAGAATTTATATGTTGCGGCAGGGGAAGCTGGACTAAAATACCGTGTACTGTATCATCCCTGTTCAGCTTTGAGATGCATGCCAGCAACTCCTTCTCGCTTATAGTCGCTTTGAGTGTGATGGTTTCCGATTGAATCCCCAGTTTTTCCGAGGTACGCGCCTTGTTACGAACATAAACGGCGGAGGCAGGGTCGTCTCCCACTAAGATAACCACCAGCCGGGGAGTGATGCCGCTGCTCTTAAGCCGGGTCACCTGAACGGTCACCTTTTCCTTTAGCCGGGCGGATACTTCCTTTCCGTCAAGCAAGAGTGCTTTCATCGTAGGTTTCCTGAGTTATATAAAAGGATTTTATTTTTTTACCTTTTCCGGTGCGTTCATCAAAATCGATGATGACGCCGCTAATTTTAGGATTGCGATGGGCCAGTTTAAAGTATTTCAGTTGTTGGGTGCGGAAGCGCAGGATGGCCGTATCCGGGTCCATGCCGATTACACTGTCCGCCGGGCCGGTCATGCCCACATCGGTAATGTAGGCGGTACCCTTGGGCAACAGACGGGCATCCGCCGTTTGCACATGGGTATGCGTACCTACCAGGGCGGTAATGCGCCCGTCAAACTCCCAGCCCATGGCCAGTTTTTCGGCCGAAGCCTCGGCGTGAAAATCCACAAAAATATTTTTATAGCGCGGACGGTATTCCTTTAATAACAGATCAAGCTTTTGAAAAGGACAGTCAATAGGCGGCAGATAGCTGCGCCCCTGAAGATTAATAACCACAAGAGCAGTGCCCTCTTTTTCAATAACAATCAATCCGTTTCCCGGATTCCCCTCCGGATAGTTTATGGGACGCAGGGCGTTAAAATCAGGATGCATCAGCACTTCAACGCTGCGTTTTTGAAAGCTGTGGTTGCCACCGCTGATCACATCGGCGCCGGCCTTACGTAATTTCTCGGCCTGCTTTTTTGTAATTCCCTTGCCCTGATCGGCGTTTTCACCATTAACAATGCAGAAATCACATTTATAGTCATTGATAATTTTTGGGGTAAGGTTTTGCGCCAGATGCATACCCAGATCACCCACAATATCACCAATGAAGAGAATTCTTTTCATCAGGCATAATCCACGGAACGGAATTCCCTTAGTACATGAACTTTTATGCTTTGATTGCTGTTTTCCACTTCCTGGCGGATACGCTGGGTAATGTCGTTGGCCAGCTTATTGCTCATAGCGTCATCAGCCTTTGTGTGGTCGATAATAATGCGGATTTCCTTACCGGCCTGAATGGCGTAGGCTGTTTTTACACCCTCGAAATTATCGGCGACATCTTCCAGGTGGCGCATGCGCTTAACATAATTTTCGATAACATCCCGTTGTGCGCCGGGCCTTTTGCGGCTAAGATCCGAGGCAATTCGAATGATGATGGCTATGGGAGAATTGGCTTCCGCGTGATCGCCGAAGGAGAGAACGGCGTTGGTCACCTTGGGATGTTCACCGTATTTTTTAAGAAATTCATGGCCAACCTTGGAGTAATCCGATTCGTTGGCTTTTTCGATAACCAGGCCTATTTTGTGCAGCATACCCGCCCTGCGGGCCAAGGAAGCATCCAGACCGAGTTGAGCAGCCAGAATTCCCGACAGTTCGGCCACTTCCTTGCAATGTTCCAAAACATTCTGCCCGTAGGAGGTACGGTATTTTAGTTTACCAAGATATTTTAATATATCAGGGTGCAAACCGTGGATACCGATTTCATGGCAGGCCTGCTCGCCGATCTCCTGAAACGTTTCGTCGATATCCTGAACCACTTTGGCGTAGGTTTCTTCTATGCGTCCCGGATGAATGCGTCCGTCGCTGACCAGGCGTTCCATGGTTACCTTGGCCAGTTCCCGGCGATAAGGGTCGAAAGCACTTAGAAGGACGGCCTGGGGGGTATCGTCCACAATCACATCCACCCCGGTTACAATTTCAAAGGCGCGGATATTGCGCCCTTCCTTACCGATAATGCGCCCCTTCATATCATCCGAAGGCAGTGAAACGGTCGATATGGTGGACTCAATGGTATGGCTGGAGACAATCTGCTCCATGGAAGTTAGTAAAATATTCTTGGCTTCGCTGTAGGCGTTTTCCTCTGCTTCCTTTTTAATTTTATAAACAATATGGGCCGCTTCATTCTTGGCTTCTTCGATAAGGTTATCCAGCAATTGGTTTTTGGCTTCATCCCGCGAAAGCCCGGAAATAGCCTCCAGTTTGTGGTTAGCCTGTTCAATGGCTTCTTCAAGATTCTTCTGACGGATATTCAGGGTATTTTCACGTGTGCGCAGTTCCTGTTCAAGCAGCAACAGGTCTTTTTCCTTTTTAGAAACCAGGTCCGCCTTGCGGTCGATATTGCTGTCCTTATTGGCCAGCTCGGTCTCAAATTTCAACAATTCATTTTTTTTATCGCGGTATTCGTCTTCCAGCTCCTGCTTTTGTTGAAAGATTTCTTCGCTGGCTTCCAGCAGCTTTTCTTTTTTCAGCCCTTCAATTTCCGCCTGAGCCTCGGAAATAAGTGATTCCGCTTTCTTTTTTGCCGTTGCCAGGCTGCGTTTTCCCAGCGCCGCGTTGGCAAACCAGCCTATGGCAAAACCGAGGCCGGTTAATACAACAAATATAATAACTTGTAACACGGGGTCATCTCCTTAATAAACAAAAAACCCTGTCTCTACATCCTAAAAAGGGACCTGAAAGAAGTACGGTGGGTACCTCCTGAACGTGTCATGCTTCCTCATTTAAGTGGCTTGCAATATCCGCTCAGAGCCAGTTCCCTGGTGTAATGGTGTTGGTCCATTTTGAAATGCAGAGTACAGGGCCATTTGTTAAAGCTTTTTATTTATTCGTCTAGCAGCTCCGATATTTTATAGTTCATCTTGCGTGCTTCTTCATTTATCTGCTCCAAAAGGCGATCGCGATATTGTCTTTCCTGTATAAGTTCCTCAGCGATATTTAATGCTGCCAATATGGCGATTTTCGTTATGGATGTAATATGTGTCGAATGATCGATTTCACGCATCTTTTCATCGACGATAGCTGCAATTTGTCTTACAGAACTTTCGTCCTCATCACCGATTAGTGAATATTCAGAACCAAAAATATTTACTTTTATTTTTCCGGGAGCCATTAGGCCTCTATCTTTTTACCAACACCATTTTTTTCGGCCAATGCCTGCCCTACCTGATCGATAAGCGCATTTAGCTTTACATTGGCCCGGTTATTTGTTTCTTTTAATTTCCTGTTTTCTTCAATGAGACGTTTTAACTGCTCTTCATATTGCGGACTTATGCCCCCTTCGGCCAGGTTTTCCAGTTCCTTTTTTAGCCGGGAGTTCTCTTGTAGCAGCCTGAAATTCTGCTGCCGGAGATACATGGTCCGCTCTTCCAGGCGGCCTACCAGTTTTTGCAATTTGTCAAACTGATCCAGTTTCATTATTGATCCCTTATGGGAATTCCGTGTATGCTTTCCGCTTTTTTTATTATTTTCCTGAATACATGCTCTACTTCCGAATCCTTAAGTGTGCGTTCAAGGGACTGGAAACGGAGGCGGAAGGCAATGCTTTTCTTTCCCGCTGCAATTTTTTCACCTTCATAGATGTCAAATATATGAAGGTCGCTTAACAGACGGCCGCCATACTTGCGAATCATGCCCATTACTTCTTCCGCAGCCATGGTTTTATCCACAACAAAGGCAACATCTTTTTCAATATAAGGAAATCTGGGAATTGTTTGATATTTTAATTCCCGTTTCATGTTTTTTTCTATCAGCTCAAAGTCGAGCTCGGCGCCAAAAACAGGCTGATTTATACCAAAACGCTTTCGGGTTTCCTTGTTGATTTCCCCGCAGGTACCCGCTATTTTTCCGTTTATGCGGATTTCGGCGGCATGATGCTTGCGGTAGAAGCTTGAATCAGAATATAAAATAAACTCCACCTTGTCAAGATGAATCTCGTTAAAAAAATCTTCAAGTATTCCTTTAAGATCAAAAAAATCGACAGGCTCTTCCTTTTGCGCCCAATTGAAGGGGGCGCGCAGGCCGCATAAGGCCAGGGCCACGCGGGTAGGCTGTTCGGGGAGTTCCCCGTCGCTTTTATTAAAAATACGACCTATTTCAAAAACAGGGATCATTTTCTGATGCCGGTTTAAATTGTAGCTTACTACCGGCAACAGGCCGGAGAAAAGAGATTGGCGCATATAAGCCAGATCATCGCTGATGGGATTAAGAATCCTTACCGCTTCTTTTTCCTCAAAGCGGATTATTTGCCTGGCGCTAATCATGGAATTTGTAAAAACTTCCTGCAGTCCCGTGCGTGTAAGGGCATCGCGCATGGCCTGATAGCTTAGCTCGCGATTACGTATAGGCTGTTCCAGCGAGAGAGGCTCAATGACGCTGGTGGGCAGGTTGTCATAGTTTTTTAACCGCGCCACTTCCTCGATAAGGTCAATATCCTGCTTAATATCATGGCGGTAGCTGGGAACGGTCACCTCTCCTTTGATATAGTGCAAATGAACCCGGGAAAGTAACTCCGTAATCTCTTTGTCGGACAGCCCGGAGCCAAGGATTTTGTTTACCCGGGATAAATCCAGCTTAACACGGGTTTCTTTAATGGGTTCGGGATAGATATCGATAAACCCTTGCAATACCTGTCCTTTTCCCAATTCCGCGATAAGAGCTGCGGCCCGGTCCAGGGCAAAAAGCACGCCCGCGTAATCGGTGCCTTTTTCAAAACGTTGCGAGGCGTCGGTCATAAGGCCGAGTTGACGGGAACTGGTGATGATATGCCTGGGATCAAAATAGGCGCTTTCGAGCAAAACGGTTTTTGTGTCCGCCGAAACTTCCGAGTTTTGTCCTCCCATAATACCGCCTATGGCCACCGGCTTTTGGGCATCGCAAATCATGACTGTATTTTCCGGTAGTTTGCGCTCCTTGTCGTCCAGGGTAACAAAAGTGTCTCCGCTTTTGCTGCCCTTCACTACTATTTCCGCGCCCTCGATGGTATCATAATCAAAGGCATGTAGAGGTTGTCCCAATTCATATAAAACGTAATTGGTAATATCCACAATATTGTTAATGGAGCGCAACCCTACCGCTTCCAGCCTTTCAACCAGCCAATCCGGCGAGGGGCCGACGGTTACATTCTCTATAACCCTGGCCGCGTAACGGGGGCAGCCTTCCTTATATTCAATTTTTACGGATAAAGCCTGTTCAATGCCGCGGCTGCTCTTTTCAATCAGGGAAAATTGAGGAAGACGCACCTCTTTGCCGACAAAAGCGGCGATCTCGCGGGCAATACCGATATGGCTGAAGCAATCCGCGCGGTTGGCTGTAATAAACAGATCAAAGATAACATCACTTTTTTTCCTGAGAACCTCGTTAAAATCGGTGCCTGCCTCGGGGGCGTCTTCCAGGGCCCAGATGCCCTCGGAGTGTTCTTCCAGGGCCAGCTCCTCCCTGGAGCATATCATGCCCATGGATTCCACACCGCGAATTTTTGCCTTTTTTATTTTAAGGCCCACGGGAAGTTTGGCGCCAACCATGGCAAAAGGAATGCTCTGCCCGGCGGCCACATTGGGCGCGCCGCAAATAACCTGATAGGTATCCTTGCCGTCAGAGACTTGGCAAACGCTTAGCTTGTCGGCATCCGGATGCTTTTCGCAGGAAAGAATTTTACCCACAACCACATTGTTCACAGCCTGAACCGTGGTGATGATTTCTTCCACTTCCAAGCCCGCGTTGGTGATTTGTTCGGCTAAATCCTCGGGAGAAAGGTCTATGTCTAAATACTCTTTTAACCAGTTGTATGAAATTTTCATTATGAGTCCATTAAAATTGTCTTAGGAAACGCATATCGTTGTCAAAAAAGAGACGTATGTCGCGAATATCATATTTTAACATGGCTACGCGATCGATACCCATGCCAAAGGCGTATCCCGAATATTTTTCCGGATCGATACCCACGGCCCGGAAAACATTGGGATGCACCATACCGGCGCCGGAAATCTCCATCCATCTGCCGTTAAACCAGACGTCATATTCGGCGCTGGGCTCGGTAAAGGGGAAAAAGCTGGGTCTGAAGCGCACCCGGGCGTCTTTGCCGAACATGCGATGGGCAAAAGCCTGTATCACGCCCTTAAGGTCGGCAAAGGTCACGGACTCCCCCACCACCAGGCCTTCCACCTGATGAAAGAAGGGTGAGTGCGTGGCGTCGGGCGTGTCCCGACGATAGACTCTTCCCGGGGCAATCATGCGTATGGGCGGCTTACGTTCTTCCATCACCCGTATCTGAACGGGCGAGGTATGCGTGCGCAACACGACATCCTCGGTGATGTAAAGCGTATCCTGCATGGCCCGGGCCGGATGGGACTTGGGAATATTCAGGGCTTCGAAATTGTAGTGATCGGTCTCAATTTCCGGTCCATCTTCTATGGTAAAGCCAAAGGAGTGAAATATATCTTTGATTTCATCGGCGATTTTCAGCAGGGGATGTCTACGTCCGGGAAATGTTTTACGTCCGGGAAGGGTAACGTCCAGCATATCGTCATTTTCGGCGGAATCTTCCAGACGCTTTTTTAGCTCCTCGTAGTGCGCTTCCAGCTCTTTTTTAAGCTGATTCAGTCCGGAACCAAAACGGGGACGGATTTCCGGGGCGATGTCCTTGATCATGGAAAAGGCTTCGGTCACCTTACCTTTTCGCCCTAAAAAGCGGACACGTAGATTTTCCAGTTGCTCCGGCATGGAAACCTGAGAAGCATGTTCGAAGAATTCTTTTTTTATTTGATCGATTCGTTCCACAACGGGCCTCGCAATTAAAAAAAAAGGAAGCGTAAAACACACTTCCTTTGTAAATGGGCTTGGGGTTTTAAGCGGATATTTGTTTTACAAGCGCTTCAAAATCCTGTGGGTTATTAACGGCCATGTCGGCCAACACCTTGCGATTCAGATCAATATCCGCCTTGTTGAGCAGATTGATGAACCTGGAATAGCTCAGTCCGTGCAGACGGCAGGCGGCGTTGATACGCACGATCCACAGGCTGCGGAAGTTGCGCTTTTTAGCCCGGCGGTCACGGTAGGCATACAGCCAACCTTTTTCCACCTGATCCTTGGCATTGTTGTACAGGTTGCCGCGACCCAGGCGATACCCCTTGGCGGCTTTCATTACTTTTTTACGTCGCTGACGGGCGGCGACATTATTTGTTGCTCTGGGCATTTTTATACTCCTACTTTAAAATCATTCTTTTTACGCGTGGTGTGTCGGCGGCGGAAACGATACTCTCCTTGCGTAAATTACGCTTACGCTTGGTCGACTTTTTGGTCAGAATATGGCTGTGGAAATTGGAATGGCGTTTCACCTTTCCACTGGCCGTCACGCGGAAACGCTTGGCAGCGCCACGATTGGATTTCATCTTAGGCATAGTGCTTTCCTTTCTGTTTCTATTTTTGCGTCATAATTACAGACATGTTCCTGCCTTCGGATTTGATTTCGCCCTCGGGCTTAGCGACATCTTCCAAAGACTCCAGAACGCGTTCCAGCAAGGCGCGGCCAAACTGTTTATAGGCCATCTCCCGCCCGCGGAACTGTACTGTAAATTTAACTTTGTTTTTCTGCTCCAAAAAATTCCGCGCATGTTTTAGCTTGTAGGCCAAATCATGCTCATCCGTTTTGGGGCGCATTCTTATCTCTTTTACAACAACGGTATGTTGTTTCTTTTTACTTATTTTTTCCTTTTTACTTTGTTCATATAAATACTTTCCAAAATCAAGTATTTTACAAACAGGAGGTTTCGCAGTCGGGGCAATTTCCACCAGATCAAGACCCGCTTCCTGTGATCGACTTAGTGCTTCTTCAATAGTTACTATTCCGGCTTGTTGACCATTTTCGTCTATCAGACGAACTTCAGGTGCGCTTATGTTCTCATTAATGCGCGTTTTCTGGTTTGCGATATCTTACTCCTTAGTTATTGGAACTACTGTTAATTTCATTTTCAAGGCGCGTGCAAAGATCGGCAACGGACATGCGGCCCAAATCACCCTCTCCCTTATGCCGTACGGAAATCTTATCTTCTTCCACCTCTTTGTCGCCTAAAATTATCATATACGGAACCTTCTGAACTTCCGCCTCGCGAATCTTATACCCTATTTTCTCATTGCGGTAATCCGCGTGTACGCGGAAACGGTTACGCGTCATTTCCGCCGCTATTTTTTTTGCATACTCGATGTGCCGGTCGGCAATGGTTATAATTTCTACCTGTACCGGTGCCAGCCACAAAGGGAAATTTCCGGCATAGTGTTCAATCAGTATGCCAAAAAAGCGTTCTATGGAACCCAGCAAAGCGCGGTGAATGGTAATGGGCCGGTAATTTTGACCGTCCTTGTCCACAAAGTTGAGATCGAAACGTTCGGGCAGGTTAAAATCCACCTGAATGGTGGAACATTGCCAGGAACGTCCAAGCACATCTTTTATCTTGATATCTATCTTCGGTCCGTAAAATACGCCCTCGCCCGGATCAATCGTATACTCCAGACCGTTATTTTCCAGGGCTTCGCGCAGAGCCTCCGTAGCCTGATCCCAATTCTCCTCGCTGCCCACAAATTTTTCGGGACGCGTGGATAGATAGATGTCGTATTCCGTAAAGCCGAATTTAGCCAACATCCGGGTGTTAAAGTCAAGTACACGGCTGATCTCTCCCGCCAGCTCATCGGGATGGCAATATATATGAGCGTCATCCTGGGTAAAGCCCCTTACGCGCATCAGACCATGCAGAACACCGGAGCGCTCATAACGATACACCGTTCCCAATTCGGCGAAACGTATGGGCAAATCTTTATAGCTACGGATTTTTGAATTGAAAATCTGCATATGGAAGGGGCAGTTCATCGGCTTAAGCTGATAGCTGACCTCATCCACTTCCATGGGTTTAAACATGTTTTCACTGTAAAAACCGCTGTGTCCGCTTGTTTCCCATAAATGGTGCTTAGCCACGTGCGGTGTGTAAACCAGATCATAACCGTTAAGGATGTGCTGCTCGCGCCAGTAGTTCTCGATGATGTTGCGGATCATGGCACCCCTGGGGTGCCACAGTATCAAGCCACTGCCCACGCTTTCGTTAATGGAAAAAAGTTCCAGCTCCCGGCCCAGCTTGCGGTGATCACGCTTTTTCGCTTCTTCCAGACGCCGGATATGCGCCTTGAGCGATTTGGGATCGGGATAGTTGGTACCATAAATACGCTGTAACATCTTGTTATGTTCATCGCCTTTCCAATAGGCGCCGGCCAGGGATAACAGTTTAAAGTTCTTACCCAGCACGCCGGTGGATGGCACATGCGGCCCGCGGCACAGATCGGTAAACTCACCCTGGGAATATGCGGTGATGACGCCGTCCAACTCGCGGATCAGTTCCAGCTTTAAATGTTCATGTTTTTTTTCAAAAAACTCCAACGCTTCTTCCCTGCTGAGAACGGCACGGGTAATTTTATGGTTTTCATCCACAATTTTAGCCATTTCGGCTTCAATCTTTTCCAGGTCTTCGGGCGTCAGCTTGGTATCCAGATCAATGTCGTAATAAAAACCGTCGCTTATTGGCGGTCCGATACCCAATTCTGCCTCGGGATATAAACGTTTTATAGCCTGGGCCATCAGGTGAGCCGAGGAGTGCCAAAAAACTTCACGCCCTTCGTCATCCTTAAAGGTCAAAATACTGATCGTTCCCGGCTCTTCCAGCGGTGTATTAAGCGCTATAACCCGGTCATTCCACTTTGCGGCTACAGCCTTTTTCTTTAGGGAATTACTGATGGTGGCGGCCACGTCAAGCGGGGTAATGCCGGCTTCAAAATCTTTTTGCGTACCGTCGGGAAATGTTACTGTTATGTTTTCCAAAAAAGTGTCCTGCTGTCTGTATCTGTATCATTAATACGATTCCTTGTGGGACGAGAGAGATTCGAACTCACGACCTCTACGATGTCAACGTAGCGCTCTAACCAACTGAGCTATCGCCCCAAAAAATCAAGCGTGCAATTTAAACCATAAAGCTTGTAAAATCAATCTTTTTAATCTGTTATGCTTTTTTGTTTTTTGCGGATTGATCAAAAAAAAACCCCAAGTTTAAACCCGGGGTTTTTGTGGGGAGAGGAGGATTCGAACCTCCGAAGGCACTTGGCCGACAGATTTACAGTCTGTTGCGTTTGACCGCTTCGCTATCTCCCCAAACGAGTTTCTAATATAAAAAGACTTTAATTTATGAGTCAACTCAATTTTTGCTTTTTTTATGACTTTTTTACACCGGGTTGTAATCTCAAGCAGAGCTAAAGATATCGTACACTTTTTGAGGAAAATAATGCCCTGTCCATAGATAAAATGCCTGGCTGCCCTGTTCGATAAGCATAGGCAGGCCGTTTAGGGTTTGTAGCCCCAACCGGCGGGCTTCCCTTAGCAATAGGGTCTCTGCGGGATTGTAGATCAGATCGTAAACCACCGTTCCGCCGTGGATAAGGGATGGCAGGTCGGTCAATGGTGTTTTCCCGGAAAGTGAGCCCATGCCCACACTGCTGGTATTTACAATCAGGTCGTAGGGTTCACCGGTGTGGATTCCGCCGCTCAAACAACGTATTTGCAATGATGGCATCTGTATTTCAAGGTCTGCTTTAAGCTCCTTCGCCCGGGAAAGGGTACGGTTGAGAATAGCCATTTTTTTTATAGCGGGCTGATCCGCAAGAGCGAAGGCCACAGCACGGGCCGCGCCTCCCGCGCCAAGAATAAGGCAACTTTTTAACTCCGGGATATTGCTTTTAAGGGGATGAAGAAAGCCATGGATATCCGTATTGTATCCGGTCCACTTCCCTTCCCTGTCGCAAACAACGGTATTTACCGCGCCGATCGCCGCCGCCGCAGGGTTCACCTTATCCAAATGGTTTAAAATGCTTTGTTTATAGGGCACGGTGATATTGAATCCGCTAATATTTTCCTTTTTCAACGTCTCCATGGCCTGGTCAAACTCTCCGGGATCAATGGCCATCGCTTCGTAGCGGCCGGAAATATTATAATGTTCCAGGGCCAGGTTATGCATCTTTGGTGAAAAGGTATGACCAAGGGGATAGCCGATTATCAGGAAACGCTTCATGCTATTTTATCAGGCTCTCAAGGGTAGAGTAAAAATCCGGGAAGGAAACCGAGGCGCAGGAGGGATCATCTATTTGAAGGGCTTCATCCGTGTGCAAACCTGCTATGGTAAAGGCCATGGCGATGCGGTGATCTCCATAGGTGCTGACCCGGGCGCCGCTAAGCTTATGTGGACCGCAAAAGGCGAAGCCATCATCAAATTCTTCCACCTGTAATCCGCAACGACGAAAATTTTCAACCATCACTTTAATTCTATCCGACTCCTTTACCCGTAGCTCCCGCGCGTTTTTTATGCGGAAACGACCCACGGCCCGCGCGCCGGCAATCGCCAGTATGGGAATCTCATCGATCAGGTTGGGAATCACATCATCGGGGATTTCAACATTTTGCAGTTCCGAGCTTTGTACGCGGATATGTCCCATGGGTTCGGGGGCTTCCCGGACGGTTTCGATTTCTATCTGACCGCCCATATTTTGCAAAATATTTAAAAACGCCGTGCGGGTGGGATTCAGGGATACGTTCTTTATCAGCAACTCGGAGCCCGGTATGATCAGCGCGGCTGTTATAAAAAAGGCTGCTGATGAGATATCACCGGGAATGGTCATGGAAATATCGGGGACTTCAAAATCCCCGCTTACGCTGATAATGCGCTGCCCTTCCTCCTCGCGGAGCGGCAGGCCCAACATCCGTTCCGTATGATCGCGGGAGGCTTTGTTTTCCACCACTTCCGTTGTACCCTCAGCAAAAAGTCCGGCTAAAAGAACAGCGGATTTAATCTGCGCGCTGGCCACGGGAAGAACATAGCGTATACCCTTCAGTCCCGTTGTAGGAAAGAACCTGAGAGGCAGGCGGCCCCGGGCGGATTCGATCCTGGCGCCCATCAGACTCAGCGGAGTAATAATTCTTTCCATGGGCCTTTGAGAGAGCGACACATCACCCGTTAAAACCGTTTCGAATGACGTATTAGCCAACAGCCCGGATAGGAGACGCGTGGTGGTACCGGAGTTACCTGCATAAAGCGCTTCCGACGGCTGGCGCCAGTCTTGCGGCTTTTTGCCTTTAATCCGCAAACGTCCGTTGTCATATTCATGTTGTATACCCAGGGCGCGCAGGCAGCTTAGCGTGGAGGCGCAGTCCTCGTTGCCGCTAAAATGGCTGAAATGGGACTCTCCCTCGCGAATGGCCGAAAAAAGTGCCGCCCGGTGTGAAATGGATTTATCCCCCGGAAGGGTGATTTCTCCCTGTAGTTTCATTCGTTCTCCTCTATTTCCTGATGTAACTTAAAAAAAACGGGGTTAAGATTAAACACAATGAACAACGGTTTTCGCTAAAGTTAACGGATTGTAATGAAATTGGCGCAGGATTGTTCTTTTTAGAAAATAGAGATTTAAAACAGGGCGACACCATTCCCGCGGCGCAAAAGGGGTTATAACTTTATGCCCAGAGCCAATGATTTTTGATATTCGGCGATGGTTGAAAAGCCCATGCGCCGGTAAAAGGCAATGGCGCCGGAGTTGCTCAGACCGACTTCTAGATGCAGGGCCGGTATATTTTTCTTTCGCAGGGCGGTCATAAAGGCTTCCATGAGTTTGCGCCCCATGCCCCTACCCTGACCTTCCGGTAATATATCTATGTGAAGATGCGCTGGATAGTCTCGCAGCTCTTCCCTTAAAACATAGCCCCGGAGAATCAATTCCCGTAAATAACGGTCCTTTGGCGTAAAGTCTTCGCTTTCCCGGGCATAGCGTTGACGCAACAGGGGAAACCAGTATTGTTCCGTCCATTGCCTATATTTCCGGCTGTCCGAAGTACCTAAAATATAGCCCAGGGGCCGGGTATGATTATCGAGAATGAAGCACAGTTCCGGTTCAAAAGCCACATAGGGCGCGGCAAAAAAATGGCCAAGAATTTCTTTGTCGGTGTACAGCTCCCGGGCGTCTTTTCCGCTGTTTCCGGTACGCAGGCATATATCATACAGGGCGCCAAGATCGCTCAGTTGAAAGGGACGGATGGTCATGGCCTTATGTCGTCTGAGGGCCGGAAACAGTCTTATCCCGACTGTTTTCGCTTTTATTCCGGCTGTTCTTTTGTCTTCTCATGCCATCAATTAGCAAGGCCAATCCAAAAAGGATCAGCAGGCCGGGCCAATACAGCTCAACGATATCCGCCACGCTCCACCAGTCGATATATTGGTAATATCTAAGCATCAGCACGCTACCGGCGCCGCTATAAATCATACCGAAAACAATGCTGGAGGTATGCAGGCGGGTAAATGCAAAGTAGACCAGGTTGGCCAACCCCAGGGAAAGCAATATCATGCCAAAACCAGTTTGATTGCTAATAGGCAATATGCCGTTATCCATTAAAAACAGGCCGATGGCCGTTCCCGCAAAAAAGACGCCTCCCAACAAGCCTTTATACTGTTCGGATAGAAATGCGCGCCTGAGCATAAAAATACCCAGCGCCGCCGATCCGGTCATGACCCATTGGGCCCGCGTAAGGTGCAGCATGTTGAATTGATTGAGTAAAAGGAATACGCCTATCGTAATCAGGGCTATGGGTAAAAAACGTGATTGTTTCATGACTGCTTCTCCCCGGCTTGTAGACTCCTGACGCTGGAAACCGTGGGAAAGATAATCACGGCCAGAATATAGGCCAGTATCCCGCCCAGACCGGCGGTGGACAAGGTGATAAATACCCATAGCAAACGGGCCAGGGTAACGTCTATATCAAAATAGGCGGCTATACCCGTACATACGCCGGCCAGCATTTTACCCTCATCGATACGGTAGAACTGTTTCCCGGCGCCGTCCCGGGGAGCATAAGTTTCCTGTTTTTTCCCTTCGCTACCGGATTTGTGCCACAGCAGGTAAACACCCAGTCCTATAAAGAAAACAGCTATCATGGTACGCCAGGGCATGTATAGCAACCAGTGATGCAGTCCGAATTGCCGGAACAAAAAGGCCACGCCTAATATGATCAGTACAACGCCCAGCAGATAAGATATATCCCGCGTGGGCCTGGCGGGAGCGGAAACACCGTGGCTTTCGCCAACGGGTTCCTGGGGGACAATAATCAGGGCCACGATATAGGCAATGATTCCAGCGCCACCGATAAAAGTAAAAAAAAGCCAGGCCAGGCGTACCAGCGTTGCATCCAGATTAAAGTATTCCGCAATGCCGCCACATACGCCTCCCAGAAAGCGATCTTCCGATGAGCGGTAGAGTTTTTTTGTAGCTTTGTCCATAGTACCTCCCCAGTATGGTTTAGAGTTATGGACGCAAATTCCTCAAAACTGTTTCAAACAGATAGAGATATGTCCAGAATTTCATACTTTATAATACCCGCCGGTACCTTGATTTCGGCAATATCCCCCACCTTTTTACCTAAAAGACCCTTGCCCACGGGCGAGGCGATGGATATTTTACCGGACTTGATATCAGCTTCTTCCACGGAGACCAGAGTGTAATTGAATTCTTTTTTTCGTTTAAGGTCTTTCACCTTTACGGTTGTTAAAATGCTGGCCTGGTCGGTGGTTACTTCACTTTCATTAATAACCCGGGCGCGGGCCACGCGGTCCTGCAATTGCTGTATTTTTGTTTCGCACAGGGATAGTTCCTCGCGCGCGGCATGGTACTCCGCGTTCTCCTTCAAATCGCCATGGTCGCGGGCCGTAGCCACTTTTTGGGAAATCTCGGGACGGGTACGGTATTTTAATTCATGCAATTCTTCTTTTAATTTATCAAAGCCCTCTTGGGTAAGATATACAAAATCCATAATGGTTCCCTTTCGCTTTTAATTCCCTTCATTCACGCGTTCAACAGAAAACACGCCGGGAAGTTTCTTTATACTTGATATAATTTTTGTCAGATGGTTGAGGTCTTTAACCCCTACGTTTAAATTGCCGCGCGCGTACAGGTCTTCCACGGAAAAGCTGGCGCTGACAATATTGATGTTCTGCCGTGATACGCAATCGGTGATATCACGTAGCAGGTTTTTCCGGTCTTCGCCCACAACGGTTAAATGTACAACAAACTCCTGTTTTTTATCCGTGGCCCATTCCACATCGATGATGCGCTGCTTTTCTTCCAGTAAGTAGATCAGGTTTTTACAATCGCTGCGATGAATGGTTACCCCCTTACCCCGAGAGAGGTAGCCGATTATCTTATCTCCGGGCACGGGGTGGCAGCAATTGGCGAAATTGATCAGCATATTATCCAGACCCTGTACCCTTATACCGGATGTATCGCGCGAGCGCTTTAAATATTTTTTAAAAAAGCTTTCCGCCTTGGGCGGCGGCGTTACAAATTGATCGGGGAAAATCTTTTTAACCAAAATTTCCGTAACAATTTCGCCGCGCCCAATGGCAATGATCAGGGATTCCAGGTTGCTGAACCCCAGCTTGGGGATTACCTCGATAAATTGCGGACTTTTTTCAGTCAACTGGTATTTTTTCAAAAAGCGGGTTAAAATTTCCTGTCCTATTTCCCTCGTCTGCTCCAGATGCTGTTCGCGGATATATTTTTTTATCCAGTGCCGGGCCTTGCTGGTCTTTACAAAGTTAAGCCAGTCCTGAGTCGGCCTTTGGTTTTGCGAGGTAATAATCTCCACCTGATCGCCGCTTTTTAGTGTAGTGCGCAGGGGAACAATCTTTCCGTTGACCTTGGCCCCTATGCAATGATTACCCACCTTGGTGTGTACCGCATAGGCAAAGTCGATGGGACTGGAGTTGGCCGGCAGCTTATAGAGGTCGCCCTTGGGTGAAAAAAGAAACACTTCATCCTGAAAAAGATCGATTTTCAGGTCTTCCATAAACTCCCCGGCATCCTCACTCACCTGCCGCTCCAGCAGGTCCTTAACCCAATTCAGCGACTGTTCGATCTGGGGGTCTTCATCGGAGCCGCCATGTTTATACTTCCAGTGGGCGGCGATGCCGTCCTCGGCCAGCATGTGCATGGTTTTTGTGCGGATCTGAATCTCTACCATCTTGCCGTCCGGGCCCACCACCGTGGTGTGCAGGCTTTGGTAGCCGTTTATCTTGGGCATGGCGATATAATCTTTAAAACGGTCATAGACGGGATTATAAAGGCTGTGAATGATGCCCAGGGCGTAATAACACTCTTCCACTTTATCCAAAATGATGCGAATGGCCAGCAGATCGTAAATTTCCTCAAAGGGCCGGTTGCGCTTTTTCATTTTATTATAGATGCTGGCAAAGCTTTTGGGGCGGCCCGATATCTGGGGATGCATATTGTTTTTTTCCATCTCCTCGATGATCGGCCGGGAGACGTTGCTTATATATTTTTCTCGCTGCTTACGGGTCAGTTTTATTTTGGAGGCGATGGACTCGTAGACCTCGGGCTCCAGATGTTTCAGCGAAAGGTCTTCCATCTCCCATTTAATGCTGGCGATACCAAAACGATGGGCCAGCGGCGCATATACATCGCGCGTTTCCCGGGCAATGCGCGGTCTTTTGCGTTCGGGGACATGATCCAATGTACGGATGTTGTGCAACCGGTCGGCAAACTTGATAATGATCACCCTTACATCGCGGGCCATGGAAAGCAGCATCTTTCTAAAGGTTTCGGCCTGACGCAGTTCCTTGCTTTCGAACTTCAATTCACTGATCTTGGTAACGCCGTCCACCAGCAGGGCCACATCGGGGCCGAATTCATTGCGGATATCCTCAAGCTCAAACGGGGTATCCTCCACCACGTCATGCAACAGGCCGGCAACGATGGTGGTTTGATCCATGTGTAAGTCTGCCAGAATACGGGCCACGTTTAAACAGTGTTCAAAATAAGGCTCGCCCGAATAGCGTTTTTGATGAAGATGGGCCTTCAGGCCGAAGTTATAGGCCGACTGTACCACGTCATCCTCAAATTCGGGCAGATAGTTTTGCATATCCCGCAGTATCCCTTTCATCATGGGGTCCAGGCGGTTGTGCAATCGTTTCAACAATGTAGCCTCTGTTTTTTGGACTACGTTCATGGTTTAAAACTCCGATGTGGGGAAAGCAGCCGTATCATGGAAAAGATCGGGTTCCCCAAATTTACCAAATTCCTTAAGAAAGGTGAGCTTAACCGTCCCCACGGGACCGTTACGCTGCTTGCCAATGATCACCTCGCACATATTATGGGTGGAGGTGCCGTCTTCAAATTCCTCAATTTTATAGTATTCGGGCCGGTAAACGAACATAACCACATCGGCATCCTGCTCGATAGCGCCCGATTCACGTAAATCCGAAAGCTGGGGCCGTTTAAATTTATCCCGGTTTTCCGTTTGCCGGGAGAGCTGCGACAACGCGATCACAGGGATATCGAGCTCTTTGGCGATCCCTTTAATGGAACGTGAAATATGCGTTATCTCCTGCTGGCGATTCTCCCCTTTTGTGCCTTCCATTAATTGCAGGTAGTCGATCATCAGCATCTGCACATGCGCCTCGGCCTTTAAACGCCGCGCCTTGGCCCGCAGTTCTAACACATTAAGCGAGGGGGAATCGTCAATATAAATGGGGGCGTTCATTAGTTTACCCACATGACTGGTCAAACGTTCCATTTCGTGCTTGGCCAGTTTACCGGTGCGCACGGCCATTTGATTTACCTTGGCCTCCGTGCACAATAAACGCATAACCAGGGATTCGGCGGACATCTCCAGACTGAAAAAACCGATGGGCATGCCGTGGTCAACGGCCGCGTTACGGGCCAGGTTCAGGGCCAGGGCCGTTTTTCCCATACTGGGGCGTCCGGCCAAAACGATAAAATCCGCGGGTTGAAATCCGGCGGTCATCTCGTCCATCTTTTTATAGCCGGAAGCCACGCCGGTAATCCCCGAGGTATTGGAGTGGAACAGGGTGTCTATTTTTTCAAAGGTGGTATGAAGAATATCCTGGATGCCGGTAAAACCCTTTTGCATGCGTTTTTCCGAAATCTCAAAAATTTTAGACTCGGCCATATCCAGCATGTCATTGATGTTTTCACTTTGGGCAAAGGCCATGTCCAGGATATTGGTACACTCCTTGATCAGATAACGACTAAGCGCTTTTTGTTTAATGATTTCCAGATAGCTTTTGATGCCCGCCGCCGAGGGGGTGCTGTTGGCGATCTCCGAAAGGTAGTAGGCTCCGCCCACCGCGTCCAGTTCATTCTTTTGCCTCAGGGCCTCGGTCAGGGTGACCAGGTCGATGTTCTGGCGCTGATCAAACATCTCCATTATCTGTTTAAAAATAATTTTATGCGCCTCCTTGTAAAAAAAACTGGCGTCGATGTTTTCCATGGCGATCGATACCGCCTCCTCATCCAGCAAAATGGCGCCCAGAACCATTTGTTCCACGTCCACGGCCTGTGGCAGGGTACGTACAATGTCTGCTTCGTTACGCGTATTTTCCATTGTTATACTTCCGTTGGGATAAAAACAGCAAACGGGGCTGATGCCACAGTCCCGTTTATGTTACAAAATTGTTATAAGTGTGTTTGGGAGAATAAGCAAATTTAGGCCATGATTCAAGCACAAAGCGCGAGATTCTCACCGGAAAAAACGCGGGAGATTTTTACCGACCGTCTAAACGTCATCCATGATGGATTTTATTTTCTTTAAATCCTGCCAGGCGGCCGCCTTCCATCCGGAATTGCGCAAAAGCGCGGCGGGGTGATAGGTAACGATACAGGGGATGCCGTTATAGCGATGGGTGCTCTCCCGCAGTTGCTTAAGCGATGCCTCGGAGCGCAGCAGCACCTGTCCCGCTATCCGTCCCAAAGCCACCATCACGCGTGGCCGGATGATCTCGATCTGCTGCTTCAGGTACGGTTCGCATTGCAGCACTTCGTCGGGCAGCGGATCGCGGTTACCGGGCGGACGGCACTTTAATACATTGGCGATATAGATATCTTCCCGCTTCATGGAGAGGGCAAACAGCATTTTGTTTAGGAGTTTGCCCGCGCGCCCCACAAAGGGGAAGCCCTGTTCATCCTCATCGCGTCCGGGCGCCTCGCCCACAAACATGATGTCTGCATCCGGGTTACCCATGCCAAACACAAAATGCTTTCTGCTTTTGGCCAGATCGCATTGTTTGCAGTCGCGAATCTGCTCATAAAAAGCTTTGAGCTTCGGATGATGGCCATGTATTTTGGCCGTGTCCGCGGATGGAACATCCGTTTCGACCGCCGGGGGAACAGCCCGCGGAACCGCCGGGGCGGGCTCCTCTTCTTCAATAGACAGGTTAAGGGAAAAATCCTCTGACAGGGCAATCTCATCGCCATAATTCAACCTGTACCATTGCAACAGATGCTTTATATCGTTGAGTAAATCCTCATTCATAGCTTCGCGGCCTCTTGTAATATTATGCCTGCCGTCTTCAGTTTGGAAAGCTTGCCCAATTTCCGCTCGCCCTCCCGGGAAATGAGCGTTACCCGGTTTGTGTCTCCGGCAAATCCCGCGCCTTCGCTCAACGGATTATTGGCGACAATCATATCCAGGTTTTTCCTGTACAGCTTTTGGCGGGAATTCCGCGTAAGTTCTGTGGTTTCCACGGAAAATCCGATCAAGGTTTGGTTTGCTTTTTTCTGTTCTCCGGCATACTTCAGGATGTCCGTTGTACGGCGCATTTCCAAAAACATTTTCCCCTCGGTCTTTTTTATTTTATGCTGCCGGACGTTTTCCGGGGTAAAGTCGGCCACGGCGGCGGCGGCGATAAACATGTCACAGTTAGGAAATTGCTCCCGCACGGCGGAAAACATCCCCGCGGCGCTCCGCACCCGGATGAGGTTCAGATAAGTGGGGAAAAACAGCGATGTTGGTCCGGCAACCAGGGTGACGTCCGCGCCCATCACGTAGGCCGCCCGGGCCAGTGCCAAGCCCATTTTTCCCGTGGAGCGGTTACTGAAAAAACGGACAGGGTCCAGGTCTTCCACGGTAGGGCCGGCATTAATCAACACCTTTTTGCCTGTCAACGGCCCTTCCTTTGCGGACATGCGGAGTATCCTGTCGCGCACCTCATCGGCTGTGGGCACAATTTGGCCGGGCAGAAGGGGGGCAATGTCCTTTCGGGATTCCGGGCAGGGCTCCTGAATATCCACGGGGACGATAAGAGTGTTTTTGGAAACGGAACGGGGCCATTCATCAACAAACCACATCTGGACCTGCTCCTCCGGCGGGTATTTTCCGGGGCCGGTTCCCTTAAACAGCCGCCAAAAATCCTCATGGGTCTTAAAGCCTGATTCTTCAACCAGCAGTGCGAACCCCTGCCGGGACAGCTCCCGCAGCAGCGGAGCGGCATGATAAATACGCGGCCCGCACAGGTTTTTACAGTAAACGGTTTCAGGCTTCATTTTTCAGGATAATGTTTTCCACAACGGCCAGGGTATCATCGATATGGTCATTGACCACAACATGGTCAAAGCGATCCATAAACGAATATTCGAACTCAATGCGTTCAAGGCGCTTTTTTATGGTGGCCTCGCTTTCGCTCTTTCGCCCTTTCAGGCGTTCTATTAAAACTTCGGTACTGGGAGGTTTTATAAAAATAAGCAGACTGTCATCAAATACCTTTTTTATGGCCAGGGCGCCTTTCACGTCAATATCAAAAACAACCGTAAAACCTTTCTTTCGTAAATCCGCTACTGATTTTGCCAGGGTGCCGTAATAGTTGCCATGCACCTGTTCATATTCAAGAAAGGCGCCGTCGTCTATCCCTTGTTCAAAAGCAGCCTTATCCATAAAAATATAATCTGTCCCGTTTTTTTCGCCGGGACGCATGGGGCGGGTGGTTGCCGAAATGGAAACGGCCAGATTGGGATATTTTTCCAACAGCTTTTTTACGATGGTCGTTTTTCCCGCTCCGCTCGGCGCCGAGAAGATGATATAGGGCGCCTTGAATTCAACATGCTTGTCCATATTTATCCCTATTCCAGATTTTGGGCCTGTTCCCGGATTTTTTCCAGCTCTTCTTTTATTTTTATAGCTTGTCCGGCGATCTCAAGATCGGTGGTTTTGGAATTTATTGTATTGGTTTCCCTCAGAACTTCCTGTAAGATAAAGGTCAGCCGCTTACCGGAAGCGGATGCGGCGTCCATGGCGCCGCGCAACTGTTTTAAATGACTCTGCAGACGGGTGCATTCCTCGCTGATATCCACCTTGTCCGAAATGAGCGCCAGTTCCTGTTCCAGACGCCCCTCATCCACCTGTGTGCCGTTTAGAAGATCGTGGATGCGCTTTTTAAGTTTTTCAAACTCTCCGGTAACATTCAACGGAGCTCTCTCTTCGATAACGGCCACCATGCCGCCGATTTTTTCTACCCGCTTCCTCATATCCTCAAGCAGGTGCGCGCCCTCTTTCCCGCGCATGGCGTCGCAGGCCTCTATTGCTTCCCGCACCGTGTTCAGTATGCCTTCCTTAAGTTCCGGGTGTTTCCCGAAATCGATTTTAATATCAAACAAATCCTGAAAGGATAAAAAATGTTCCAGGCGTACCTGCTCATCGATGCCGGCAACCTTTTTAATGGATTCCAGTTGTAAAACGATCTGCTTCAATCTTTGGTTGTCAAGAACGTTTCCGCCACTCTCCCCGGTCTGTTGAATATCTATAAACAGGTTTACCTTGCCCCGTTCCAGCTTTTGCTTTACCCGCGCGCGGATATCCGCTTCCAGCGAGGCCAGCGAGGTGTTGGAGCGGATATAGATATCCAAATACCTGCTGTTTACCGTCTTTACTTCCACATTTACTTCAAAGCCGTTTAGGGGACGCATGGCTTTTCCGTATCCGGTCATGCTTTTCATTAAGAATTTCCTTTGTGTTTTACTTTTTATAAAATGATGAAACAAATCACTTTTAAAAAGTATATATTCCCTATATTTTTAATTTATAAAAACAGGGCTGCTCCTTTATAAGTTTTCAAATTTAACATGCTTATGCTTTTGAATAAAGAAAAGTTTAAGAGGCGCCCGCTATAGCGAAAAAAAAAGATGCATAAAAACTACTATATATTTAAACGCCAGGCGGAGGCTTTAAGGGCGCGGCTGGAAAACCGTGTTATCGATTTGTGCTATACCGCCCGCAAGGATGAACTGGTTGTTTGTCTGGGCGGTGAGGCGGGACAACTGCAAATTTCCATCCGGCGCGACCTGCCCTATCTTTTTTTTAAGCCTTTGCAAAATATCAGGGCGGTTCACTTTAAGCTGTTTGCGCAACTCAACGGACAGCGGATTAAAGAGGTTGAGATTGTTCCCTGTAACAAGCATATTATTATCCACACAGAGACCTTCCGCCTGCATGTGTTGTTTTACGGGAAATTCCGGAACATCTATTTAACAGGCCCCGGTGACGAAATACTGGATACATTTAAGGCCAACAGGAGCGAAACGCTGTTGCGGTATGCCAATGAAACATGGCAGGAGTTTCCCGGCGAATGTTGCAAAAAGATGTCGCCGGGCATGGAAAAGGCCCCGGCTGCTGTTTTTTTACAAACGCTCTGTCCCGCGTATAACAAGCTGATGCAGAGAGAGGTTTTGGAGCGATGCTCCCTGTCGGAACGGCAGATGTTGGACAACGCCTCCCGACGGGAGAAGCTTTTTAACGTGGTGGAAGCCTTTAACCGGGAGTTAAATACGGGCCCGGTCTATCTTTATGAAAAGGAAGGATCCTTAAAAATCACCCTTTTTAAAAGTGTATGGCTGGAAAAGAACGGCTATGCCCCCAAAGTTTGGGAGGATGTTAACAAAGCCTGGCCGGCTTATGTGGGTAAAACGGATTATTTTAATAATTATCAGCTTTTGTATAAACAGATAAGCGCCGCCCTTGAAAAACGTGAGAGTCAGTTAAAAAAAGCGCTTTCAAAACTGGCCGGGGCGGAAGATATGGAAAAACGCAAGGAACTTGCCGACATGAAAGGCAATATCCTGCTCAGCTTTAAGCATAAGGTACCCAAAGGGGCCCGGCAGGTCAGTCTGAAAAACATCTACTCCGAGGAAGGCGAAGAGATAAGCATCAGGCTGAATCCCCGTAAAACGGCCGCCGAAAATGCGCAAATTTACTTCAACAAATATAAAAATCTGGTTGAACGCAAGGAGGTTCTTGCCTTAAAAAAAGAAAATTACAGACAGGAAATGTCCGAAATTAAAGCATTGCTGGAGAAAACGACTAAAACCTCAAAGATAGAACAGCTTAAACGCATACGCGAAGAGCTTATAGCCCGCCGGCTCATTCAGGAAAACAGCACCAGGGAGGTTGTGCCCGAGAAGACAAATTTAAAGTTTTCCTTTAAAAGAGTTATTTTGGATAAACGCTGGGATGTATATATCGGCAAGAATGATAAAAATAACGATCTGCTCACATTTCGTTTTGCCAACAAATGGGACGTATGGCTGCATGCCCAGGGCGTGCCCGGCTCACATGTTGTGATAAAAAAGCAAAGGAAAGAGGAAATTATTCCGAAAAGCATAATAGAGAAAGCGGCCCGCCTGGCGGCGGCCAACAGTAAAAGCAAACATTCCGGCACCGTACCGGTTCTTTACACGGAAGCCCGCTATGTAAACCGCATTCGCAAGGCGCCTCCGGGAACGGTGGCCGTAAAGAACGAACAAGTGCTTTTTGTTGAACCCCTGAATATGAATCAGATATAAAATGAGTTTTATCAGAAACCTTTTATGGGCCGCGTTTTTGCCCGTGTTTTTATTCTCGCAAAATTTGCCGGACAAAATATTCTCCTTTTGGGAGGCCGCCGTTAATGACTCCGCCGCCACCGACAGCGTTTTGACCGGAGCCATGGCCGGCATGAAGGAATACCTGCACCTGTTTCCCGCTTCCAAAAATGAAGACGACCTTTTGCTGGACCTTGCGGAGGTGTATGGACGTCTGGACAAACCGGTGGCCCAATGGAACGCATTGCTGAAACTGGTTATGCTGCACGGTAACAGCCCCACCGCCCCCCTGGCCCGCGCCATGCTGGATTCCATCAATAACTACACTATCAATGCCCGCCTGGATATAAGACATGTGGCCGCCTTAAACCAGGCCCTGCGTCAACCGCCGGAGGCGGATTACCGGCACGCCTTTATCAACTATCTTAATCTGCTGGTTACTCTGGATGTCCCCCGGATTAACGCGCTGGCCATAGAGCAATGCAATCTCTATTTGCGCATGTATATCAATGAACCCGCGGATGTGGCCCTTGTTTTGTTCTGGAAGGGATTGTTTGAAAAACGCGACGGCAGACGGACGGCGGCCCTGTTGAGCTTTAAGCTTCTGCAAAAACTTTTCCCTGAAGCGGATGTGGTGGCCAACAGTTATTACCAGATGGCCCTGCTATCGCAAAAAACGCCGCGCCTGGCCCAAAACTACCTTGTGGAGCTTATTAACCAGTTCCCCGACCATCCCCTTAGCGCAAAGGCTCAATATCTCTTTGCCGATATCTATTATCGCTCCGGCTCCACCAATGATGCCCTGGCGAATTTCAAACTCCTTCTGGAGGTCTTTCCCCAATCGGACTTATGCCCGGACGCCCTATTGAGGATAGCGGAAATTTATGAACGGGAGGGCCGTTATGATGACGCACGCCAGGCCTTAAAACAGGCGCTTTTGTACAATAGCGGCGAGGAAGAGATAAAAAAAATTTTAGAGCGCCTTATTGCATTGGAAAAGGATAAGGCAAAAAATCCGCAAGGCCTTGTAGAGGCGCGTATAGAATATGCCGGACGTTTTATTAATGATCCGCAATCGCCTGCCTATCTGCTGGCGGCGGCCAGGGAGAGTCTGAAATATTTAAAGGATCGGCGGAAAGCGCTTCAATTGCTAAAAAGACTGATAGACGCCTATCCGGCAGGCAGGGAAGCTGCCGAAGCCATGAAGCTGGAAAAAGAGCTGAAGGCTGAATGAGCTGCTTGTCTTTGCGTGGGGATCGGAATCCGATGAATCGGATTCTTCGAGCACGGTTCCCGTCCATCGGCCCCGCGAATGAATTCGCGGGTTACCCCTATGTGGCTTTGGCCGATGTTCCTGCGCACACCAGGCCGCAAAGGATACTATTGACCCCCGATTTCAATCGGGGGTATAACGCCTTACGACAGACCTGATCCTGTCTCATTCCCCCAACCTTAGTAGAAAAAAGTAAACCAAAAAAAATAATAACCTCATTACCTTATTCATATCGCCACATCAAAAAATAAGCTAATAAGGTCGAAAATATTTTAAACACCCATGGCTACTAAGGTTGGATCGTTATATAAGGTTTTCCTGGTCTCAATCCGAATCCGATGAATCGGATTCTTCGAGCACGGTTCCAGTCCATCCGCCCCGCGAATGAATTCGCGGGTTACCCCTATGAATCTTTGTGTGAGGATCAGCTTGAACGATGGCAGACGGTTTAAAACAACGGATCGATGGCCAGATTAAAGTTAATTCTGTGTATATTGCCCAGCTCATTGGCATAGGCGGTAAAGGCGTAATCGAAGGATATGTGTGGCAGTTTAAGCCCAATGCCCGCGTTTAACCGTTGCAGGGCGTCCATTCCGGTGCGGATACTGATCACATCATTATAATTGATTTCCAGCCCCGCCATAAAATCGGCGCTGAAAGGACCCATGCTGGCCTGCGCGGCAAAATTCCTGCCTTCGCCCATAAATTGCGCGCCCACGGTCGGACTGACGGTAAGCGACAGGCTTTCCATAACCAGGGGCCAGGCCGCCCCCAGGCCGATAGTGGGACTCACCCACTGCTTTTCTCCGCTGTTCCAGGCAATCAGGGTTCCCGTTATATCCCGGGCCACCGCGCTCAGACGCAGCCCCCGCACACGGTATAACAGGCCTATATCCAGCCCCATGCCCGCGGCCGTGGTAAAGTCGAAGTCCCGGTAGAGCATTTTTAATGTAGCCCCCCATGAAAGCTGCTTATTCCAGCGCCGGCTGTAAGAGGCGCTAAGGATATAGTCCCCGGTATTGAAGCTGCGTATCTTAGACTCATCCAATCCCACAAGCTCCAGCGTGGTTTGATCAAAAACGCCGGCGGAGGCGGTATTTTGAATATTGTTTACGGTAAGGAAATACAAGCTCAGCCCGATAACGGCTCCGTCATCATAGGGATGTGAAACAGCCAGGTAGTTGGTTTGAATGCTGCTGATAAACTGTTTGCTGTTCATAAACTGAAGCTGAAAGCCGTTCACCTCGCTTAAGGCGGCAGGGTTCCAGTAGGAAGCGCTGGCGTCATTAACTAAAGCGCCATAGGCGCCGCCTAAAGACGTTCCCCGCGCCCCGGCCCCCAGATACATAAATTCACCGGCATATTTTTTAAAGCCGCCCCCGGCCAGGGCCTGCCCGGAAAGCCCCGGGATTAGCAGCATGACGAGCAGTAAAAATATATTTCTGTTTTTCATATTAAATGTTCACCCACGGTAAGCAGCACACCCGTTGCCACCGGTAATATGAGATTATCGTTAAAACGGCCGGGAATCAGTTCCACAATGGCCAAAACGACAGCAACGGGCAGGGCCAGCTCCGGCGGCGTTGCCCCCAAAAGCATTATGCCCGCGCTCACCAGCACAAAAGCCGTGCTGCCTTCTAAAGTTTTATTGCCTAAACGGCGACGCCCCCAATGGGTTCCCACAAGCGCCGCCGCCGAATCCGCCACAATGACCACCCACATGCTGATAATGGCAATGGAAGCGGGAAAAGCGATCACGCTCAGGCTCAGGCCGGCCATTAAAAAAGTGGCTCCATTGATAATCGTCGTCTCCTCTTCTTCTCTTAACATGAATCCGAGGGTTTTTATATACAGCTTTCTAAAATAGGCGGTATATGTTCTTAAAACTTCACCTGTAAATAAAAGAACAAGCATAACCGAACAAAGAAAAATCATTTCCGAACGGTTGAGAATGTATTGATACAGCAACGGGAATAGCGCCATCGCCAGGTGGATGATTTTGCGTATCCACTCGCCCCGGGTATTACTCATCCGTCATGTCCATTTTACAAAAACTAAACCCCATCTTCCGTATCAAAAAATCCCCCTACCGTTAAATACACCCCTTAGCGGTTGTTTTCCGCTGTTCCGCGGGGCATGCGGCTGACCCGAAGCACAATCTTATCCACATCCCTCAGCAATGCGCCCTGATCCGGTTTTTGCATAAGTACCGTATTGGAAAGATAATTTTCATTCTCTTCATATTCCACCTCTACCGGACCGGCGTTAAGCTGTTGCAACTGCTGTCGGGCGGCGCTCAGGCTTTTACCTACAAGATTGGGCATGGTGCGGGTTGAGGGTTTTTCCCCAAGGCTTACGGTTATGGTCACGGCGCTGTTTTTTGCGATCTCCTGGCCCTGAGGGAAGGACTGGCCGATGATGGCCCCCTCCGGATAAAGATCGGAATACTCATAGCGTACGTTTTTCAGCTTAAGCTGCATGGAGCCGAGAATGATTTCAGCCTCCCGGGCCGATTTTCCATAAAGATTGGGCATGATAAGCGCCTTTTCCCCACTGCTGATGGTCAGATAGACATTGCGCCCCACCTTTACCGTGGAATAGGCGACCGGCCGCTGCTCTATAACCGTGCCCCGGGGATAGTGTGCGTCATAAACAGAATCGGCGATAATGACATTAAAGCCCCGCGAGCGCAACATATTCTCCGCCTCGGTTTCGGTACGCTCCACAACATCGGGCATTTTTATCTCATGGCCCAAATCCACGTACCAGGGCATGAGCAGACGGTCAAAGATAACGGCCAGTAAAAAAAGGAGTGCCACGTACACAAATCGACGCAGCCATTTATTTTCAAACATTCCCTGCTCCATTAGCATTTTTCGGTTTACTCTCTACAATCAGCGTAACAGGCCCTTCATTTATCAGTTCCACATCCATCATGGCCCCAAAAACGCCGCAGGCCACTTTAACATCATAGGATTTTATCCGTTCCACAAAGGCCTGATAAAAGGCGCGGGCCTTGTCCGGGGCGGCCGCGTTTATATAACTGGGCCGACGCCCTTTTCGCGTATCCCCCAGCAAAGTGAATTGCGAAACAGCCAGAACCTCACCCTTCACATCAAGCAGGGAAAGATTCATTTTACCCGATGCGTCGCTAAAAATACGCAAGTTCAGGCATTTTTCCGCCATATAGATCAAATCGTCCTCGGTGTCATCGCGGTCTATGCCTATAAGCATCATCAGGCCGCGCCCAATGGCGCCGGTTACAGAGCCTTCCACGGTCACGGAGGCGCGTTTTACGCGTTGCAAAACAACTCTCATCCGCGTTCAATCATTTTTATGGCAATGTTTTCGCAGGATACCAGTTCGCAAAGCTGCCCAAGGGCAGGCAGGGTCAGCTTAATGCCGGCGCGCACCGAACGCATGGCAAAATCGCCCTGGCCGTTAAAGCGGAAATTCCAGAACACCTTTTGCCTGCCGGGGATGGACTCCAGCGTCATTTTCAGTTTCATAAGCATATCTTCGCTCATGCGGGACTGGTCTATGGTCAGGCGCAGGCTTTCGGTAAACTGTTCCGGTATTTGTCCCGGCGAATAGACGGATTCCACGCGTATGCGGATAACGCCGTCGGTAATATCGCCATTTAAAAAAGCCTTGACGAATACGATGGCCCCGTTTTTCAGATGTGGCTCGCATTGGGCGAATACCGAGCCGAAGATAACCCCGCTGAAATCGGCGTCATAACTTTTCAGGCCGATAAAGGCCATTTTGTTATTCTTCTTGTCGTATTGTGTGCGGTATTCGGAAATCTGCCCGCAAATATAAAGGGGCTTTTTCTCCGCGCCGTTCAAGGGTTTGTTTTCTTCCTTCTTGCGGATTAAGGCGCCGACGTCGGTGCCGTATAGTTCCACAATGGGCTTGTAGGGGTCCAGCGGATGACCGGAAACATAAAAGCCGATCATTTCCAGCTCTTTTTTTAATCTCTCTCCCATGTCCCAATCGGGAACATCCGGCAGGGGCGGCTCGCTTATTTCCAGGATATCCTCTTCACCGTCGCCGCCAAAGAGACTTATTTGATCCTTGTTCTGCAAAATACGGGCCTGAACGCTCTGACCGAATTCAATGGCGTTTTCCACGGCGTTGTATTTTTGGGCCCTGCTGCCCTTAAGGCTGTCCAGCGCGCCGGCCTGGGCCAGGGCTTCCAGTACCTTCTTGTTCACCTGACGTAAATCCACCCGCTTGGTCAGGTCAAACAAACTACTGTAGGGACCGTTGGCTTCCCGCTCGCGGACAATGTTATTGATGGCATTCTCTCCCACGTTTTTTATGGCGGCCATGCCAAAGGCGATATTTTTGTCATCCAGGGGGCGGAAATGAGCATGCGAATAGTTGATGTCGGGCGGCTTAACGGTCAGGCCGATCCTTTTACATTCGGAAATCAAAAACTTTACCCGGTCCATCTTATTGATTTCGCTGGTAAGGTTAGCGCTCATAAATTCCGCCGGATAGTGGGCCTTTAAATAAGCCGTCTGGTAGGAGATGATGGCATAGGCGGCGCTGTGCGACTTGTTAAAACCATAGCGGGCAAACTTCTCGATAAGGTCAAAAATTTCCGTGGCGACCTTTTTGTCGATATTATTGCCCTCGCATCCCTTGACAAATTTGTCTTTTTGCTCGCGCATAACATCGGCTTTTTTCTTACCCATGGCCCGGCGCATCATATCAGCTTCAGCCAGGGTAAAGCCGCCCAGGTCGGATACGATCCGCATCACCTGCTCCTGGTAGACCATAATACCGTAGGTCTCCTTCAGGATAGGTTCCAGCAACGGGTGCAGATATTTTATCTCCTTACGGCCATATTTGCGATCGATAAAGTCGTCGATGAGGTCCATGGGGCCGGGACGGTATAGGGCGTTCATGGCGATCAGGTCTTCAATACGGCTGGGTTTTAGCTTTTTGATGTATTCCTGCATGCCCGTGCTTTCAAACTGAAAAATGCCGACGGTCAGGGCTTCGCCATAAAGTCTGAATGTCTCGGCATCATCCATGGGAATGTCACGAACACTAAAATCGATTTTATGACGCTCGCGGATCATCTTTTCCGTCTTGTGGATCACCGTCAGGTTGCGCAGCCCCAAAAAGTCCATTTTCAACAGGCCCATTTCCTCGCAATAACTCATGGTCCATTGGGTTACGATGTCTCCGTGGGAAGATTTACACAGGGGGGCGTAATCGGTAATATCCGAAGGGGCTATGATCACGCCGGCGGCATGGGTGCTGTTATGGCGGGCGATCCCTTCCAGGGTTTGGCTGTACTCCACCAGTTCACGCATGACGGGGTCGTCGCTTTGGGCGATTTCCTTCAGTTCGGGTACCTCTGCAAAGGCCCGCTTAAGGCTGATGGGACTGGCGCCTTCCACGGGGATAAGCTTGGCGATCACATCCGCCTGTTGCAGGGGCACTTTTAAAACCCGGGAAACATCGCGCACCACGCTTTTAGAGCCCATGGTTCCAAAGGTAATGATCTGCGCCACATTGCGCCTGCCATACTTTTCGCGTACATATTCCAGCACGTCGTCACGGCGCTCCACGCAAAAATCCACATCGATATCGGGCATGCTGATCCGTTCGGGATTGAGAAATCTTTCAAAAAGAAGATCGTAGCGCAAGGGGTCCACATCGGTGATGCCCAGGTTGTAGGCCACCAGGCTGCCCGCCGCCGAGCCCCGCCCCAGTCCCACGGGAATATCCATTTTCCGGGCGGCATTGATAAAGTCCTGCACAATCAAGAAATAACCGGCAAAACCCATTTTTTCAATCACGTCCAGCTCAAAGTTCATGCGTTCCACAACTTCCTTGCCCATATCCGGGTAATGCCGCCGGGCGCCCTCTTCGGTCAGTTTTCGCAGATATTCATTTTCGCTTTTAACCCCCTCGGATTCGGGTATGGGAAATTTTGGCAGAAGGCGCTGATCAAAATCGAGCTCCAGATCGATCTTCTCAAAAATCTCCATGCTGTTTTCCAGCACATGGCTTTTGTCCTTAAAGATCGAAAACATCTCATCCGGTGATTTCATGTAAAGATGTTCCGTACCGTACTTCATGCGGTTGGGATCGTCGCGATCCTTGCCTGTTTGCAGGCAAATCAGCACATCGTGCGCCCTGTGATCGCCGTGGTTGAGATAGTGGGTATCGTTGGTGGCTACTACCTTTACGCCCATTTCCCGGGCCAGGTCATACACCTTGGGGTATACCGCCTGTTCATCGGGAATGCCGTGATCCTGTATCTCAAAATAGAAATCATCACCAAACAGCTCGATATATTTTTCGGCATGGGCGATAGCCTCGCTTTTGCGGTCCGTCCGCAGCTTATGGGCGATTTGTCCGCTCATGCAGGCCGAAGTGACAATCAACCCCTCCGAATACTTTTTGAGTACTTCAAAATCTATGCGTGGCTTATAATACATTCCTTCCAGAAAAGCCGTGGAGGATAGCTTTATCAAATTACGGAAACCGGTGGCGTTTTTAGCCAGAATAACCAAATGATACGAGTCCTTCTCCCCTTCTATCTTTTGGCGCAGACCTCTTTCCGCGGGGGCCATGTAGGCTTCCATGCCAATGATGGGTTTTACGTTGTGCTTTTTACAGGTTTTATAAAATTCAACCGAGCCGAAAAGATTGCCGTGATCGGTAATGGCCAGGCCGGGCATCTTTAATTCCGCGGCCCGCAGTACCATATCCTCTATCTTGGCCGCCCCGTCCAGCAGGGAGTAGTGAGTGTGACTGTGCAGATGTACAAATGACAATGTAACGCCTTGATTTTTTATGTGAAATACGGGTTGTTACCTGATAAAAATCCGGCTTCAAATATAGAATAGCCGGATATGAATAGCAAAAGCCAAATTAATAAAAAAGGCGTCTTGTAGCATAATTTTGTTATTGCTAAATTGAGCAGGTACATAGATAAAACATTTTATGAATACCCCTTAAGGATGGATGCCGCGCTGTCCTTCCGCTTTTGAAAGGAACCGCGGCTGCCAAAGGGGAAAATATTAAAAAAAGGAGTATGCATGTCCACAATAAAACCCTTTAAAGCCCTGCGGCCACGCAAGGATATCGCCGCCCGGGTAGCCTCGCCGCCATATGACGTTTTGAACAGCGAGGAAGCCCGCCAGATGGCCGCGGATAATCCCTTTCTCTTTTTACATGTCAATAAACCGGAAATAGACCTGCCCCCGGATGTGGACGTCCATTCCAAAGCTGTGTATGAAAAAGGGGCGGAAAACCTGAAAAAATTTATGCGGGAAAAGATTCTTGTCCGGGATGAACAGGCCGCGTTTTATCTTTACCGCCAGGTGATGGGCGAACATGTGCAAACGGGACTTGTGGCGCTGGCTTCCGTGGATGAGTATGACAAGGGCTTGATTAAAAAACATGAATTCACCCGCCCAGAAAAAGAGGACGACCGCGTGAAGCACATGGACCATCTCAATGCCCAGGTGGGGCCGGTTTTCCTTACCTACCGGCATCAGCCGGTTATGGATATGATGGTGGATGAAATTACCGGGCGGGAACCGGAACTGGACTTTACCACCGAAGACGGCATACAGCATGTGATATGGCCTGTAACGGACAGCGATGAGATCAGGGGAATAAGCGAAATATTTGCCGGCCTGGAAGCCATGTATGTGGCCGACGGGCATCACCGTTCCGCCGCCGCTTCACGTATACGGGCTATGCGCCGCGAAGCGAACCCCAATCATACCGGAGATGAAAGCTATAATTATTTTCTGAATGTCATCTTCCCGGATAATCAAATGTTAATTATGGACTATAATCGGCTGGTCAGGGATTTAAACGGACTGAGCAAGGCCGCTTTTCTTGAAGCCATTGAGAAAAACTTTGATATCCGTCGTTTGGGTAAGGCGGGATTTAAACCCATGGAAAAACACAGCTTTGTGATGTACATGGATCAGGAATGGTATCTGCTGATGGCTCAGGATCATATTGTGGATGAAAGCGATCCGGTAAAACGGCTTGATGTGGCCATTTTGCAGGATCACCTGCTGGCCCCGGTACTCGGCATCGGTGATCCGCGCAAGGATACACGCATAGATTTTGTCGGGGGTATCCGCGGTCTGGACGGTTTACAAAAACGGGTTGACAGCGGCGAGATGGCCGTGGCTTTTGCCCTGTTCCCCACATCCATTGAGGATCTGATGGCTATCGCCGACGCCGGTGAAGTGATGCCGCCAAAATCCACCTGGTTCGAGCCGAAACTGCGCAGCGGCCTGTTTATACATATGCTGGACTAATTTTTAATATAACAAAGCCATCCGTTACGGATGGCTTTGTTTATTGTTTTCTTCAAAAATCCATAGTTTTTCTTCTTGTGCATAATTTTTACAAGCACGGAAATTATTTAAGACTTCATGGGCTTTTATAGCGACATTCCTCCTCGCTTTTGTTCCTGGCATTACACTTGCATTTCTCCGCTTAAACTTAACACGGAGCTATATTATGCGAGTTATAACAATACTTATAGCGTTTTATATCTTCCCCCTTTTTCTTCAGGCAGGGAATTTTGATTTTGGGGCCGACATTGCCTATCGCCGAGGGCTTTCGTTTCAAATAGACGGTACCTTAAGCAAAATCAGTCGCGCTTTACCTTTCAAATTACGTATTGCCGCAGCCTATACTTCCCTTGATCCCGGCAATCCCGCCGCCGCAAGACGTATCTTTATCAACAACGCCACCAACGGAACGCCCGAGGAAGAGGGCTGGATGTGGGACGTCCGTTTTGACGTGCTTTACAGGGTTGACTGGTTTTCGCTTAAGGATGCCTGGTTCTTTGCCGGACCGCGCTACTCCTGGTTTACGGGGCGCTTTGATTTTGTGGGCGGTAATGAGGATTTTGATATTTACTGCGACCAATGGGGTATTGGGGCGGGTTTGCAGTCTAATTACCCGGTATCAAAAAAGCTGAATCTTGTTCTCAGCGCCGGCCTGGATTACTATATCACCGACTACCTCCACGGACATGATACAACCTACCACTCCAATGGTGAAATCTATAACGGTCGTGAGAATTACAACTTCAAGGATGCGGATGAAGCTATAAATCAACCCACCTTTGTGCCTAAGGTCGCCATTGGTTTTAGTTATCTGCTTTATTGATGATCGGAGAGTAACAGTACCACGAATTCCTTTGTGGCAGGTGCGGGAAAGAATAACGCCAAAAGCAAATAAGGGTAACCCGCGAATTCATTCGCGGGGCAGGTGGAGGCGTACCACCCCCGATGGAATCCGATTCATCGGATTCCGATTCCCACAAAAAGAGGCCAATGGGCAGGGCCAATAAGGTTGGGTTGTGTCATAAGGCGTTATGCCCCCGATTGAAATCGGGGGTTAACAGTATTCCATGTGGCCAGGTGTGGGCAGGAATATCAGCCCAGGCCACATAGGGGTAACCCGCGAATTCATTCGCGGGGCGGATGGAGGCGTACCACCCCCGATGGAATCCGGTTCATCGGATTCTGATTCACACACAAAGGGCTAATGGGCGGGGCCAATAAGGTCAGGGTGTGTGATAAGGCGTTGTACCACCGATTGAAATCGGGGGTTAACGGTATTCTTTTAGGCCTGGTGCGGAAAAGAATATCAGTCCGGGCCACATAGAGTTAACCCGCGAATTCATTCGCGGGGCAGATCGAGGTGTACCGAACTCGATGGAATCCGATTCATCGGATTCCGGTTTGGATTCCAAACCTTGAGATCAGGGTTAATACATATTGCCTTTACGGCCTGGTGTGAGATCCAGGAAAAGTTATAAAAAGGCGCCGCACGAATACGGCGCCGGATAAAATCAAGAGCTGGTTCTACTCTTCAACAACCTCATAGTGGGTGCCGTTGATGGCCATAGTGATAAACATCGGATCGGTCTGTTCCGCGTCATAAACCACGGTGGCCGTGCCATCCGCATGGGAAGCCTTAACCGATTGCACCCCTTCAACCTCCATCACCGCATTCTGCACGGTGTTTTCACACCCACCGCACATCATACCTTTTACTTTTAGGGTCACTTCCTGAATATCTGCCATTATTTTCTCCTTAATTTTGGATTGATTGCCTTTATGCATGTTCATAGATTGTTTTTTTAAGGATAAACACGATCCACTCTTTTTAATTTTCGCGGAGAATCTATGTCCATAGCCGAAGAATTACTCAACATTCTGTGCTGCCCCGAAACCCGGCAGGACCTTAAAGTTATGAACGATAAACAGATTACAACCCTGAACCGCTGGATTCGTTCCGCGGATGTTCACTATCGGGACGGTTCCGGGATCGACCTGCCCGTTACCGGGGCCCTGATAACGGAGGACGGCAGTCGTTGTTATCTCATCATTGACGATATCCCTGTTATGCTGACCGATAAAATCATCGATCTGGACGAGGGATGGCAAAGTATGTAACGTCCCCTACAGGCCCAGGCTGTCGATCAGATAAAGCAGCGCGCTAAGCGACGCCGTGCCCAGCTCCAGTTCCCGGCGATTGACGGCCTCAAATAAATCCCGGTCCGAGTGGTGAAAGTCGAAATAACGCTGGGAATCGGGAATCAGGCCGATCAGCGTTGTTCCCATGGCTTTGCCCAGGGGCCCGATATCCGCGCCGCCTCCGCCATCCCTGATTTCACTTATGGTAAAGGGGGGGAAATATTTCAACCATAACTTCATCGTTTCCAGTTGCCGCCCCTTGCCGCTGATACCAAATCCCCGGGGCGTAAAACCACCGGCGTCCGTTTCTATAGCCGCGATATGGTACTGTTTTTCCCCGGCCGCTGTTTCGGCATATTTTTTACCGCCACGCAGACCGTTTTCCTCATTCATAAAACATACAACACGCAAAGTGTTACGCGGCTTATAACCGGCCTGGCGCAGAAGGGCCGCGGCCATGATACTATGGACAATCCCCGCTCCGTCATCCTGCGCTCCCTCGCCCACATCCCAGGCGTCCAGGTGACCGCCAATGACGATTATTTTTTCGGGATGCTCCGATCCGCGAATTTCACCAATCACATTGTAGGATTTTTTATCGGTATAGGTTTTACTGTTTATCTTCAAAAACAAGCGGGTATCCGGTTCCTTTTGCCAGGCCCGGTACAGGCGATCGGCGGATTGATAGCCCAAAGCGGCCGCGGGAATTTTGGGAACGTCCCTGGCGTAAACCAGTGAACCGGTATGGGGATAATCGTCGCGGGCGGTGGTTACCGAACGGATAACCACGGCCACGGCGCCTTTGCGCGCCGCCTCGGAAGCGCCGGCCACCCTTTTCATTACGGCAGTTCTGTATCCGTACATGGTTTGAACAAATGTATCCGGAAACGCGGCATTGTAAAATACAATTTTGCCTTTCACATCCCCGGCGGACATGTTTTTGATATCCTCCACGTCATCCACCACCACCAAAGGGGCGCTAATGCCCTGTTCCGCCGTGGCCACGGAACGCCCCAGCGCCAGCACCGACAGTTTTTCCCGCCTGCCCCGGGGATCAACCATAAAACAGCTTTCCGCCTCGCCGCGCACCCAATGGGGCACCATTACCTCTTGCAGGTAAACCTTGTCAAAGCCCAGTGCTTCCATACTTTTACGCGCCCATTGAACCGCCCCTTCCGCGTCGGGCGAACCCGATAAACGATGCGGATATTGTGACGTCAGTTCCCGCAGCAGATCATAGGCCTGATGTTTCTCCTGCGCCTGCTTATACAATCGTTCAATAAATCCCTTGTGCGGCCGCTCGCCCGCTGTAAGCAAGCCAACTATAAGTAATAAAAAGGCAACCCTTCTGCTCATCGAATATCTCCCTGTGCCATAAGATTAATTTTCGGGGTAGGTGGAAAATCCATCTTCCTCGCTCCAAACCAATTTGGGAAAATACAATTTATCATCAATCCCCGCAAACGCACGTTCACGCCCGTAGCCCAGATTATGGGAAAAATACCGCACACCTTCAATTTCTCGATAGCGGTTACGGTGTTGATGGCCGTATATGTGAAAAACAGAACCCATGGCCCGTAGTTGAATATCCAGATGGGCGCTGCCGGCAAAACGGCTAAAGTTAAATTTCGGATGGGGGTCTTTAAAGGGACGGCCCTGTTTATCCACGGGCCTTTTCAGGCTCATTATCAAATCACGGCGGGGCAAAAAATGGCTAAAGGACAATACGGGCGCCTGAAAAAAACGGGTATCGTGCTCCAGATTCCGGCCTAAGAAAAAATCGGAGGCGTTATCCGCGCCGTCAAAAACCGGCCAGACTATATGATAGTCGTCCATCCATACCTTAAGGCCGGGGTCTTCCCCCGGTTTGCGCATATAAAGGCTGTCAGGCCCTTCCTCCGGTTTAACATACCAGGAGAAGAGTGGCAGAACACAGAGCGAAGGAGTCTCCTCCCCTATCAGGCGCGGACTGTATTCAACCTCGCAGGAGGCGCATACATTCAGCACCTTATAAAATTTCTCCAGGGAATGGCTGTATCCGTCCCGGCGTATCCATAAATCGTGATTGCCGGGAACAAAGAATACACGCGCAAAGCGATGCTTCAGCAAAAGAAGCGTTTTCTCCAGGATGCCGATATCATCGCTGATGTCACCGGCCACGATTATTATATCGGAAGTGTAATCTTCCAGAGAGAGGTTGCTCACCCAGCGCATGTTTTCCCGGAAGTCGGTATGCAGATCGGAAATGGCCCAGACGCGCATAATCAGGAGTGAAAGATGCGCAGGCCCACAATGCCTGCAATAATCAGCATGATGCTCAATATACGGGCCAGGGTGACCGGCTCGCTAAACAACAGGAAACCACCCACCACGGTGCCTACAACCCCTATGCCGGTCCAGGCGGCGTAGGCTGCGCCAACGGGTAAATAGCGTACACTGATGCTTAACAGCCAGACGCTAACCGCCATAGTCGCCAAAACAAAAAAAACCGGAGCGAGGCGTGAAAAACCCTCCGTGTATTTCAGGCCAAGAGCCCAGGCCGTTTCAAACAATCCGGCCAGGCTTAACAACACCCAGGCCTGACCGTTACTCAGGTGCGATAGCGAAATATTCAATTTAAACAACCTTTAAGTAGTGTATGCTAAAATAGCGGCGCTCATCCGTCCAGACCCGTTGCGGTTGAAATCCGGCTTCGCGCGCCAACTGCCGGAATTCTTCTATATCATATTTATAGGAAGATTCCGTCCAGATAGACTCATTTTCTTCAAACTCAATTACCGAGCCGTTTATGCTGACCCGCTGTTTGTCATTGCTGACTATGTGCATCTCTATGCGGCCGGCCTCGGCGTTGTACAGCGCCTTGTGTTCAAACTTGTCCAGATCAAAATCACTGCCCAGTTCCCTGTTCAGCCGTTCCAGTTGGTTCAGGTTAAAGGCGGCGGTCAGCCCCCGGGCGTCGTTGTAGGCGGCGTGTAAAACACGTTCATCCTTTTTTAAATCCACGCCGATAATCAGGCCGCTGCCCCGGCCGCACACGGCGGCCATATTTTGCAAAAAGGCGCGTGCTTCATCCCGGTGAAAATTACCGATGGTGGATCCCGGAAAGTAAACGACTCTTTTTTCTACCTGCGTACGCGGTTGCGGCAAGCCAAAAGGCTTGCTGAAATCGGCACAGACCGGAATAACCTCCAGGCGCGGATAACGACGGGCTATGGCGGCGGCGCTTTCTTTTAAAAAAGCGCAGGATATGTCTATGGGCACATAAACCTCTATGCCGCTTTTCGCATCCAGAATGCGCTTTATTTTTTCGCTGCTGCCGCTGCCGTATTCTATCAGCATGACCCGGCGCCCAATCACCTCCACCATTTCATCCATATATTTTTCCATAATGGATAATTCGGTGCGTGTTACATAATACTCATCCAGGTCGCAAATCGCGTCAAACAGCTTTGAACCGCGCTCATCATAAAAGTATTTACTGGGCAGGGTTTTGGGACGCAGGCTCAGTCCAGATAAAACTTCACGGTACATGGCTTTTATTCCCGTATCATCCTTTTTTACTTCAGGCTCCATACTTTTTCCTTACGATTCCGAAACGTCCACACCGCGCCAAAAGGCAATATAGCCTTCTATGGGCCTGGCCGCTTCCTTTGTTTTCGGGTAATACCATGCGGCGTCGCGGTTTTCCTTTCCATCCACGCTCAGGGTGTAATAACTGGCGATCCCTTTCCAGGGACAACTGGTGTGCGTTTGGCTCTCTTCCAAATATTCCCGGCGCACGCTGGCGGGCGGAAAATAGTGATTGCCTTCCACGACGATGGTCTCATCGCTCTCGGCCACAACCTTACCATTCCATACTGCCTTCATAAAATCTCCTAAAATGTTCGCCCACAAAGTCCCGAATGGATATCACGTTTTTATCACAGAGATAAAATAAGTATCTGCCAAAACAGACGCAGCTACTCTTCGTTATCGGCCATCTCTTCCCGCAGGCGCACCGGCCCCTGGTTTTCTGGAATTTTGCCCTTCATGCCGGCATAAAAATCACGCAGGCGCTGCATATCCTCGGGTATATTACCGCTGGGCATAAAAGAGGGACCAATACCGGCCACCTTATTTTCCCAGTCTTCATAGCCCATGGCAATGGGTACCCCGGCCGCCAGGGCAATGCGATAAAAGCCGCTTTTCCAATAGGGCGCCCTGGAGCGGGTGCCGTCGGGGGCTATCACAAAGGCAAAGCGATCATGTTTTTTTATCTGTTCGGCTATCTGCTCCACAAAATTGGTACGTTTACGGCGATTTACCGGTACACCGCCCAGCCACAGCATATACTTTCCGAATAAGCCTTTAAACAGCGTGTCCTTGGCCGCCCATTTAAATTCAATCCCCATCACATAGGAAGCCAGCAGCATAACCACCAAATCCCAGTTGGAAGTATGCGGTACCGCCAGCAATACAAATTTTTCCGAGGGGGGCGTGGTGTACTCCACTTTCCATCCAAACAGACGCAGAACGGCGCCGGAGAGGCGCGCGGACCATTTTTTATTTTCTGGCATCGATTTTTCCCGGTTTATATAAAACTTTTTTTTCCGTAAGCCACAGGGCGCCCAGCACAAACAAACCGCCAAAGGTCAGACGGGCAATATCCGCCTTCTCGCCGAAAAAAACAAGGGCTACCGCGATGGCCAGCGGTATTTTTAAATTATTGAACACGGCCAGAGTCCCCGCATTAACAAGGGTCGCTCCCCTGTTCCATAAAAAGAAACCGAGTCCCGAGGCCACAAGACCAAGGTAGATCAGAGTCAGCCATTGTCCGGTTTCCAGACCCCGGGGAACGATTTCGCCGAAGGCCAGCACATAAACCAGGGTAAGAGATACCGCCCCGAGGAAGAAAGCGCCCATGGGGGAAGCGTCACCGGTCTCTCTGTTTTTATTGCGCCATATTTTATAGGCCACCTGACCGGCGGCAAATGAGAGGTTGGCTCCCTGAATCATGAAAAAGCCCAGGGTCAGCGCATAGCTTTTTCCGGGTTCGTAAACGATAGCGCCCGTTCCGGTCACGGCAATAATGGCCGCAAGTAAATTCCTGCTGTTCAGACGCCTGTTGTAAAGATCATACATAAGAGACACATAAAGAGGGGTTGAGACGGTAAACAGGGCCACCTGCCAGGCCGTCAGCCATTTAAAGGAATTAATGTAAAGCAGATACATCAGCCCGAATTGAACCATGCCACTGAAAAAGGCCGCGAGGAAGGCGGCGCGCCCCTTTCGCCAAAGGGCGGGCAAAAAAGGCGCGAAAACAACAAAGGACAACAGAAGCCTGAAAAAAGCCACAAAGCCGGCATCGACACCGCTAAGTTCACCTTTGATGAGACTGAAGGAAAATGCCCACAGGATGGATACGGACAAGAGATTGATCATGGAATGAAAATTAAAGAACGGCGGGGATAAATAGCAACCGGATTCCCATTAATTTGAAAAAGAGAGAAACATTTGAACTTTTTAGGGGCAACCTTTAAATTTATAGGCTTTTCTACTAACAACGACCGACATAACGAATTTTTCCATAGGAACTTAAGGAGAACAAAGCGCTATGATGACAAAAATGCGCCAAATGAGCAAGATGATATTCTGGGTTGTAGGGCTCGCCTTTATTGCCCTGATTGTTTTTGAGTGGGGCGCGGATGTTAACCGCGGCGGGGGCGATACGACCCTGGGAGAAGTAAACGGGCAAAAACTATCCCTACAGGAATTTAACGATCTCTACCGGGCCGCGCTGGAAAACGAACGGGCGCGGACAAAGGGCGAGCTTTCCGAATTAAGAAGCCAACAAATCCGGGATCAGGTTTGGGAACAGTTTGTTCAGCGTGTGCTGCTTAGGGAAGAAATGGAAAAGTTGCATATCGCCGTTTCCGATTCCGAAATCGTCTATCAAATTATGAATCATCCCCTGGATGAATTCAAGAAGGACCCCGCCCTGCAGACCAATGGTATTTTCGACATGAAAAAATACCAGGCGGCCCTCTCCAACCCGAATATTCCCTGGGCACAGATCGAGGACTTTTACCGTCAACAGATTCCATTTCAAAAACTGCAGAACCTCATAACCAGCTCCGTACGCGTAAGTCCGGCGGAAATAAAGGATGAGTTTATCCGTAAGAATGTTAAGGCCAAGGTGGAGTATCTGGCCGTGCTCAGTAACCGCTTCCGTACCCAAACCGACGTTACCGACGGGGAACTGGAGGAGTGGTACGAAAAACACAAGGATGAATATAAACGTGACGAAAGCCGTGACCTGGCCTATGTTTTGTTTGAGATAAAGCCCACCGCGCGCGATACGCAGATCGTGTTTAACGAAATCGACAAGATAAAGGAGCGCCTTGCCCTTGGTGAGGATTTCAACCTGCTGGCCCTGCAATATTCAGAAGACCCCAGTGTTTCCGAAAACCGCGGAGACCTGGGATATTTTGAACGTAAGGCCATGGTTCCGGCATTCAGTGATGCGGCTTTTTCCGCAAAACCCGGCGAAGTAATCGGGCCGGTAAAAACCAACTACGGCTACCATATCATAAAGGTTGAAGACAAGAAAAAGATAGACGGTGTTGAAAAAGTGAAAGCCAGCCACATCCTGCTTAAGATTGTGGCCGGCCCCAGCACCCTGGCCGAACAGGAAGACAAAGCCCAGGCTTTTTCCAGGGATGCCAAGGAAAACGGTTGGGATGAAACCGTGGCCGCTGACAATTATGAAGTTAAAACCACCGGCTATTTTGAGGAAAAAAGCGGTTTTATTCCCGGTATCGGACGTAATGCCGCCATTATGGCTTTTGCCTTTATGAATGAAAAAGGGGAGGTTTCCGGAATATATTCCCTAAACAACAATAAAGCCTATGCTGTTTTTAAAGTGAACGACATTCTGCCCGCGGGATACAAGCCCCTGGCCGATGTGCGTGCCCTGGTTGAAAATGAAGTCCGTTTTGACAAGGCCCGTTCCCTGGCCCGCGCCTATGCCTCGCGGATTGAACCCGATGTAAAAGCCGGCAAGGCCTTTAAAACCATTGCCGAGGCGGATACCGGTAAAATAGTTAAATATGATGTAACCCGTATGTTTGCCCTTAGCGAATCGGTTCCCGGCGTTGGCAAAATTCCGGAATTCAACGGCACCGCCTTCCGGTTAAAGCCCGGAGAGGTCTCGGAGATGATCGATACTGAATCGGGAATGTTTTTTGAAAAGCTGATTGAAAAAAGTGCATTTGACAGCACGGCCTTTAATGATCAAAAGGAACTGATTCGTCTGCGTATCCTTAATGCACGCCGGCAGGCTGTTTTCAGTAAGTGGTACCAGCAGCTTAAGGATAACGCCGATATTGTGGACAACCGGAAGAAGTTTAATATCTTTTAGCTTAAGGGCTACTCTGTTAATTACCCCCGGCGCTACTGCGTCCGGGGGTTTTTTATTGGAGGGAATACGCTCTATCTAAGCCTTACAGAGCCTCGCAGGGATAACCCGCGCATTCATTCGCGGGGCGGATGGTAGCGTACCACCCTCGAAAGAATCCGAATCATCGGATTCGGGTTGAGACCAGGATAACCTTATATAACGATCCAACCTTAGTAGCCCCGGGTGTTTAAAATATTTTTGACCTTAATTAGCTTATTTTTTGATGTGGCGGTATGAATAAGGTAATAAGATTATTTTTTTGGTTTACTTTTTTCTACTAAGGTTGGGGTGGAAAATAAGGTTTGGTCTTCTTATAAGACGTTATACCTCCCCGATTGAAATTGGGGGTTAACCGAATCCTTTCCGGCCCTGTGAGGGAATGAATATAACCCAAAGCCACATAGGCTTAACCCGCGCATTCATTCGCGGGGTGGATGGACACGGAAGTTGCCTGAAAAGTGGAGCTGAATCCCGAGGCTTCGGGAAACCGCTGACCTCTTGCTTTGGGTCAATATAAAAAAAGCCCATCCTGCGACGAGCTTTACAGTGGAGCTGAGTCCCGAGGCTT
>JALXBH010000190.1 GCA_026991535.1 Calditrichia bacterium
TCCAGTTCGATCTCCTTGGCCACCGACACGCCGTCCTTGGTTACCGTCGGGGCGCCGAATTTCTTGTCGATCACCACATTCTTGCCCTTGGGGCCCAGGGTGGTCTTTACCGTGCGCGCCAACAGGTCGATGCCTGTTTTAAGTTTGGCGTAAGCTTCCGTATCAAACAATATTTGCTTGGCCATAATTCTTCCTCCATTTATTGATTTTATATTTCGGTTTAAAGTTCATTTTCCACAGAAAGGTAATTTACTGATATGACTGATTCTTTTCAAGAATCAATCACATCTAATTATGGCCGCCGGGAATCTCTCCGGGAAAGGAATTTCATGGCAAAAATTAAGGCTGAAAAGTTTTACTTTTCCCCGGGCCGATTGTGATATTTTCAACAGTTTTTTAACTAAAACACAGAAAAAATAAATTTCGGTTGTATTTCACTGAATTGATGTATTATCTTTTTTAATCCCCAAGTAAAAACGGAGAAGAGATGACATACAAAAATATTATCCTCACAACCAAAGCCGGAATCGCCACCCTGACCATCAACCGCCCCGGGCAGTTAAACGCTCTGAACAAGGCCACCATCGAAGAGATTGACCATGCCCTGACGGCGCTGGCCGGGGACGTCAAAGGCCTTTTAATAACCGGAGCGGACGACAAAGCCTTTATCGCCGGGGCCGATATCAAGGAACTGGCCGGTTTGAGTCCGGCACAGGCCAAGGAACTCTCCCAGTACGGCCAGCGGGTTTTCGCGCGGCTGGAAAAGAGCGCCCTTCCCACCATCGCCCTTATCAACGGCTTTGCCCTGGGCGGCGGGCTGGAACTGGCCATGGCCTGCCACCTGCGGCTGGCTTCGGATAATGCCCGGCTGGGACAACCCGAGGTTAATCTGGGACTGATCCCCGGTTATGGCGGGACGCAGCGCCTGCCCAGGCTGGTCGGCGAGGCCCATGCCCTGGAACTGCTGCTCACCGGCGATATGATCTCCGCGCAACGGGCCGCCGAACTTGGGCTGGTCAACCGGGTCTATCCCCGGGAAGAGCTGTATGAGGCCGGCGTGCAACTGATGCAAAAAATTCTTTCCAAAGGGCCACTCGCCGTTCGCTATTGTCTGGAAGCGGTTCAGCAGGGCCGGGCCACCACCGTCGATAACGGCATGGAGATTGAATCCTCCCTGTTTGGCATGGCCTTTTCCACCGGAGACATGAAAGAAGGCACCCGGGCATTTATTGAAAAACGCCCCGCAAAGTTCAGCGGCAAGTAGATGATCACCGAGAGACCCAAGCTGGTATTGCTGGCCCCCGAGCCCCGGGCGATTAAGGTTTATGTGGACAGCCTGAAAACCTTTTCCCTGGAGTTATGCCTGGTTACAACCGTGGACGAGGCGCTTCAGAAGTTTGCCTATGGTAAGTATGAGATGCTGGCGGTTCACATCACGAAAAATAATGCCGGCGATATGGAAAGGCTGATTTCCGGTCTGGGCATCTCCCGTGAAACGACCCTGTTGCTGGGCATTTACAATACCCGCCGTCCCTCCGAGGATATGTTCGACTTTTTGCTGGACATGGAAGACTACACCAATCCGCGCGCCCTAAAACACCTCTTTACGGGCATCCTCTCCATCACCCACAAGGTAAAGGCCCAAACGGACCTTTCGGCCATGCTGATCCATGATATGCGCTCCCCCCTGCAAAGCATTCTCAGTTATACCGAGCTTTTGCAGAATGGTGTTTTCGGTGAATTAAACAAGGGACAATTGCAAATACTGGATAACACCCTGCGCCTTACCGACACCCTTTTGGAGTTGATGTCGGAACTGGGAGACGTGCTGCGTTTTGAGAATAAGTCCTTTAAAATTCATCCGACCGTTTTCCCCATAAAAACACTTTTGCAGGACGTCATTCAGGCACTTTGGATACAGGCGGACAAGAAAAACATAAAATTCACCTTTAGCGGCGCCTCTGATGAAAACTTTGATATCCATGCCGACCGCATGGCCCTGTTTCGTGTGCTCTCCAATTTACTGACCAATGCCGTGCAGTACAGTCCGCAAAACAGCGTCATACGTATAGAAATCGGCCGCTCCTACAGCGGAAACGCCCCGACCTGTTTTTTCATCAGCATAACGGACAGCGGCCCGGGAATCAGCGAGGAAGATACACAGATTATCTTTGATAAATTTTACCGTGTGCACGGCGGAGGCTCCAAAAAAGGTTTCGGCCTGGGCCTTTATGTGGCCCGTCTTTTCATCGAGGCCCACAAGGGGAAAATCCGCGCCTACAACAACCGCGAGGGGGGCTGCACCTTCCATCTCTCCATCCCCCTTAACGAGGATTTCCGGGAATAAAAAAAGGGTTTGCATAAAAATGCAAACCCCTGATTTTTTGTACTGAGGGCGGGACTCGAACCCGCACGGGCATCTCGCCCACTACCCCCTCAAGATAGCGTGTCTACCAATTCCACCACCCCAGCAAAAAAACTATTTATTATCAGGTTTATCCGTAGCCGGCGCTTGCGGAGCCGTCTCTATGGGCGCCACCGGTAAATCCGAGGAAGGCAGGGCCTGTTGTTGTTCTATCTGCTTTTGCATAAGACTCTTCTGAATATCCTCGGTCGTATTTTTATAATAAATACCGATTATAATCGCCAGCAAAAAATAGGCGGTGGCCAGATAGGCGGTGGTTTTACTGAGAAAATCTCCCGCACCGCGGCCGCCGAACATACTTTGCCCCGCCATGCCGCCACCGATGGAACCGGCCAGGCCTTGTCCCTTACCGCTTTGCAGCAGGATAACCACAACCATTAAAAAACTGAGTAATACGAATAAAACTACCAAAAAGGTATACATCTATTTTTATGCTCCTGTATTTTGCAAAAGACTTTAATTTAGCGAGATTATTTTATCAGCGCAAATACAAATATGATTTTTTTAGGCGCTTAATTCTCCGGCGGTTTGGATAATGGGCACAAAGGTTTCCGCTTTCAGGCAGGCCCCGCCCACCAATGCGCCGTCCAGATCGGGCTGGCTTAGCAGTTCCCGGGCATTGGCCGGTTTAACGCTGCCGCCATACAAAATGCGCAAGGCGGAAGCAGTATCGGCGCCATACCGTTCTTCAATCCGTTGCCGTAGATGGGCATGAATTTCCTGCGCCTGCTCCGGGCTGGCCGTTTTTCCCGTGCCTATGGCCCAAACCGGTTCGTAGGCCACAACAATGGCAGAAAACGCCGCGGCGTCTATCCCTGCAAAGGCGCCGTTTATCTGACGGTCGATCACCTCGCGGGCACGTCCCGCCTCACGCTCTTCCAGGGTTTCGCCAACGCAGACAATGGCTTTCAATCCGTTTTCCAGCACGGCCCGCAGGCGCTTGTTTACCGTTTCGTCCGTTTCGCCAAAATACTGGCGGCGTTCGGAATGGCCCAATATCACATAGCGCACGCCGCAGCTTTTCAGCATGGAGGCGCTGATCTCGCCGGTATAGGCCCCTTGTGCTTCCCAAAACATATTCTGCGCTCCCAGAATAACATGGGAGCCCTTCAAAATGTCATTCACGACGCTCAGGGCGGTAAAGGTTGGGCAAACAACGATTTCCACATTCGTTTCCGCCGTTGTCTTGATTTTTATTTGATTGGCCAGTTGCTGGGCCTGGGCATTGTCATTATGCATTTTCCAGTTTCCGGCGATCATCATTTTTCTCATGGTCTGCTCCTGATTAAATATCTGTCAGCGCTTCAATTCCCGGTAGTTTTTTACCTTCCAGAAATTCCAGCGAGGCCCCGCCTCCCGTGGAAATATGGCTGAAACTTTTTTCCATGTTAAAAAGGCTTACCGCCGCGGCGGAATCGCCCCCGCCAACGATGGTAACGGCGCCGGCGTCGGTGGCTTCGGCCATGGCCCGGGCCACGGCGCGCGTGCCCACGGCAAAGTTGGGCATTTCGAAAACACCCATGGGGCCGTTCCAGACAATGGTGCCTGCCTTTTTAAGAATATCGGCAAACTGCCGGCATGTTTGCGGCCCGATATCCAGTCCCATGCGGTCGGCCGGTATGCCCGAAGATTCAACAACCAGACTGTCCGCCTCGTTATCAAACCGATCCGCCGCAACCACATCCACGGGAAGATAGAGTTCGGTTTTACTGCCGGCGGTCTTGCGGATAATCTCCCGGGAGAGTTCAATTTTATCTTCTTCCAACAGGGAGCTGCCCACGTTAAAACCCTGTGCCTTTAAAAAGGTATAGGCCATGCCGCCTCCGATAAGCAAAACATCCACCTTGCCGATCAGGTTTTCGATAACATCGATCTTCCCGGAAACCTTGGCCCCACCCAGAACAGCTACAAACGGCGCCTTGGGTTTTTCCAGCGCTTCTCCCAAAAAGCGCAGCTCCCGGGCAATTAAAAAGCCGGCCGCGCATTGTTTAAAATAGGCGGTAACACCGACGGTGGAGGCATGGGCCCGGTGGGCGGTACCAAAGGCGTCATTGACATACAGATCGCAACCCGCGGCCAGTTGCCGGGCCATTTCGGGATCGTTTTTCGTTTCACCCTTATGAAAGCGCAGATTTTCCAGCAGCAGCACTTCTCCCGGCCGCAGGGCCTCCTTCAGCTTTTGAACCTCCGGGCCCACGGAATCCGGCGCCATGGTCACCTGTTGTTGCAGCAGCTCTCCCAAACGGGCCGCCACCGGCGCCAGGCGCATGCTTTCCACCACCTCGCCCTTGGGACGCCCCAAATGAGAACACAACACGGCGCTGCCGCCCTGTTCCACAATATGGCGGATAGAGGGCAGGGAGGCCTGAATACGCCTGTCATCCGTAATTTGGCCGTGTTCATCCAGCGGCACATTAAAATCACAACGCACCAGAACCTTTTTACCTTTGAGATCAAGG
>JALXBH010000191.1 GCA_026991535.1 Calditrichia bacterium
TCTATAAATCTCTTGTAAAAATATAGCCCCGGGCAGGTATCCCCGCGGAAAATAAGAATATTTTGAATATGAATACGGCTCAGGAAAGCGTGAATTTTAAGACGAAACGATTACCTGTTTTATTTTTTGTATCAAGATATATGGAGCCTTTATGCGCTTCCATGGCCAGTCGGGAATAGGTGAATCCCAGCCCCCTGCTTAAGCGGTATCCTTCATTTTTAATTTCAACCTGACTGTACTTTTCAAAAATAGAGTCCTGGTATTTTTCCGGTATTTTAAGTCCGTCATCCGATACACTGACCGTTATGAACTGATCATCAAAGGAGCTGTTTATCGTTACGTTGCCATCCGGCGCAACATTGGTTAAGGCAAAATTAAAGATATTATCAAAGACCCTTTCGATAACCGATCCATCTACTTTACAACGGGGTATGCCGGGATTTAAAGACAAGTTGATTTTCTTTTTTGAGTGTTCGGGGTAATCCGTAAAAGTTTGAATGGTGCGCTCAATCAGGTTGTTTATAATATGCAATTCATAGTTCAGCTTTAAGGTACCATCTTCAATTTTAGAAATATCTATAAGGTTTGAAACCATCCTTAACAAACCCTTGGTACTTCTGTCTATACGGTCTACATATTTCTTTATGGCAGGGCTTATATTATCATTGAGCCCCATACCCATCATTTGTAAATTACCCTGAATAACAAAAATGGGATTTTTCATATCATGAACGATGAGGTGGGCCAGTTCTTCCTTAAACTGATCCATACGTTGTAAGGCCCGGTTACTCTCTTCCAGTTCATCGTGATATTTCTTTACACGCAATAAGGATTTTACGCGGGTCAGAAGTTCAACATTTTCAAAAGGTTTGGAAATAAAATCATCCGCTCCGGCTTCCAAAGCACGGATTTTATCCTTCAACTCCTTCAGAGCGGTAATCATGACAATGGGAATAAAGCGGGTCGCCGGATTCTTTTTCACCTTTTCACAGACCTCAAAGCCGCTCATCCTTGGCAGCATGATATCCAGAAGAATTATATCCGGCATTTCCCGGACTATCAATTCCAAAGCCGTTTCACCATCTCCGGCTGTCAGCAATTGGTAGTTTTGGGGTTTTAAAAAATAGGTTACCAGATCCAGATTTTCTTTATTGTCGTCAACTATAAGTACTTTGGGTCGTGCTTTCCCCGCAGTCATTCGCACCTTCTTCCGCAATGAATGTAATTAATAAATGAGACTAAGCGTACGTCAGACGATTGATCTCTTTTCTTAGTTTATTCATGGTTTCGGAATGAATTTGCGAAATTCGAGATTCTGACACGTTTAAAATTTTTCCGATCTCCTTAAAAGTCAGCTTCTCGTAGTAGTACAATGTAATGGCCAGGCGGGTTTTCTCCGGTAACTTTTTGATGGCTTTTAATAAAATATGTTTCATTTCATCATCCTCGATATTATCACTGGCACTCATGTAATCTGTATCTTCGATCACATCATACAGATTTTGCTTATTGGAATCATCAATCGGTTTATCCAGGGAATACATATTAACCGCATTGATATCTTTCTTCCAGTTATGAAGGTCTTTCACTTCAATGCCCAGACCATTGGCCATATCCGCCTCAGTATAAATTCCAGAGAATTTCTGATCCATCTCCACTGCCTTCTCCTTCATGGTATTTAACTTGGCCCGTAAAGAACGCGGTACCCAATCCAGTTTTCTCAGTTCATCGATTATTGAACCCTTAATGCGGGGAATGGCATATGTTTCAAACTTTATTCCATAGGCCGGGTCAAATCGCTCAATCGCTTCGCATAAACCAAGTATGCCGATTTGATGCAAATCCGCTTCCTCGATTGCCTGGGGAAAGTTTTTAATCATCTTTCTTACAACATACTTAACAAGGCCTGTATAGCGGAGAATGATTTGCTGGCGGTAAACCTGACTGCTGTTTACTTTATATTCATGCCACATGGAATCGGTAGCTTGTTGCATATTTTGCCCCCTGTAATGGTGATATTTTTTCCCCTCTAATTGCAGTTATTGTGCCAAATAATTCACACACTATGCCCATTTTTGTATAAGCATATATAAATAAAGCACTTATACACATTTTCCCCGATTTAAGTTTTCCACAAATTAAACTGGTTATCCACAAAATGGTGTTTATCTCGCCAAAAAAGTGTGTTATTTTTCAACACTTTGCTTATTTTAGGTGGGCATTTTTATACCACTAAATCTTTAGCTTTGAAATGAAAAAATTTGCGTTATTAACAAATATCCTTGATTTCATCTTTCCCAACTACTGTTTGATTTGTGAAAATAGTGTCCCGGCGGATAAAAAGTATGTATGCCCTGATTGTTTTAATAAAATTCCGGATTTTGATCAAAAACATTTACCTGTTTTACTAAAGCGGATTAATCATCCATGCTTTGATGAACTCTTTATACGTTTTCAATTTGATCCCCACTTCAGAGTTTTAATCCATCACCTGAAATATGCCCGCTGTACACAGATCGCCCAATATTTCGGTGCGGCCCTTGCCGATATTCTTCCGGGAAATTACGACCATATAGTCCCCATTCCCCTGCACAGGGCCAAACTAAAGGAGCGGGGATTTAACCAAAGTCTGCTTATAGCGCGTGAACTCTCCCGGATCATGGATATTCCTTTGGGAAATACCCTGCTTGAGAGGATACATTATACTAAAACACAAACACATCTAAACAGAAAGGAGCGTTTACAAAACGTGGCCGGGGCTTTTCAACTGGTCGGGGTCGTACGAGGGAAAAAAATATTGCTGATAGATGATGTCATCACAACGGGAGCGACATTGAACACCTGCGCCGCCGTCTTAAAAAATGGAGGCGCCAGGGTGGTTGATCTGGCGGCGGTAGCCACGCCAACCACCCTGTTGCAGGAACAGTTGGAGCGGGATGTTAACGGGGATTTAGTTTCTTTGCAAAAAAGCGGCTAACTCATCCCTGTCTGTTTTAACCCGTTGTAACAGATCATCCGCACCGGCGATGTTATGTTCACTACCGCGTTTTTCCAGTTCCATAAAGTGCGTGGCCATGCGCGTTACATTCAAATTAGCCGAGGCCCCCTTCAGGCTATGGGCCAATGATTTCAGGTTTTCATAATCCTGGCTTTTCAAAGCCTGTTCGATCTGACTGAGATTTTCATCCACCTGTCCTAACAGCTCTTCCAGCAGTTCGTTTAAAAACTCTTCATCGCCCCCCAAACGTTCCAGGGCATCGTTATAGTCCAATAGTTTATCAGCCATGATATCCTTCCTTTCCTTTAGTACCTCTCTTTTATTCGACGATCCCCTTTAGGAGTTTAGTTTTTTAAAAGAAGCGGTAACCAACCATTGAATCCGATGTTTTCAATCCGTATTGTTTGAAATGCATTTATGATATAACCGGAGAAGAGATGGATTACGGTATTTTTAGCGTTCTGCCCCCTTTGTTTGCCATTATTCTGGCTATTATTTCCCGTCAGGTTTTTATTTCTCTGTTTTTGGGCGTCTGGCTTGGCGCGGTTATACGCATGGATGGCAACCTTCTCACCGGAAGTATGCGGGCCATTCAGTATCTGGTGGATGTATTTAAGGAAGACGGCAATACGCGTACCATAATGTTTTCCGCGCTTGTGGGCGTGCTAATTGCCTATATTCAAAAATCCGGCGGAGTGAAGGGCTTTATTCGCTATATAAACGAAAAGCAGAAGCTTTTGGATACCGCTAATCGAAGAAATCGCATAAAGGTTCAGTTGTTGGCATTTCTGGTGGGTGTGGTTGTTTTTGTAGAATCCAGCATCACCGTATTGACCGTGGGGTCCATATTTCGTCCCCTGTTTGACAGGATGCGTATTTCACGCGAAAAACTGGCCTATATTGCGGATTCTACCTCGGCGCCGGTTTGTATCCTGATCCCCCTGAATGCCTGGGGCGCATATATCATGGGTGTACTGATCACCCTGGGAGTATCGCAACCGTTGCATCTGCTTGTACAGGCATATCCTTATAATTTTTATCCTATTATCACTCTGTTGTTTGTGCTTTTTATCATTTTTAGGCAAAAGGACTTCGGACCAATGAAAAGAGCGGAACAAAGGATCATCTCCACAGGCGCTCTGCATGATGCCAAAGCCCAGCCTCTGATCAGTGATGACCTTGTGATGCTGGAACCCGATGACAAGGTACGGGGCTCAATGTGGAATATGATAATCCCCATTGCCGTTATGGTGCTGATGATGCCCGTCAGCCTCTTATATACGGGTTGGAACCCGGATTTATTTACAGCGGATATGGGAGCCGGAAACATGATCATTACCGCCCTGGGCAACGGCTCCGGTTCCACCTCCGTCTTATGGGCCGTTCTTACGGCCATGCTGGTGGCAGCCGTCATGTACCGTACCCAAAAACTGTTTAACACCAAACAACTGATCGACCTGGCCTTTAAGGGCATAGGCAGTCTGATGCCCCTGGCGGTGTTAATGATGCTGGCCTTTGCCATCGGTAAGATGAGCAAGGATCTGGGGACGGGAATCTACCTGGCCGAAGTCAGCAAATCATTCCTGCATCCGGGGCTGGTTCCCGTTATTCTCTTTATTACCGCCTCTTTTATAGCCTTCAGCACGGGCACATCATGGGGTACCTTTGCCATCATGCTGGCCATTGCCGTACCCATGGCCCAGCAGTTTGACCATGCCCTGCCCCTGGCGGTGGCGGCCGTACTCAGCGGGGGCATCTTCGGCGATCACTGTTCACCGATTTCCGATACCACCATCATCAGCAGCATGGCCTCGGCCTGTGATCATATCGACCATGTAAAAACACAATTGCCCTACGCTCTGGTGGCCGGCGCCCTTTCGTCTGTTCTCTTTTTGGTCAGTGGATTTCTGGCCTGAGGGCTTTCCGTCTGCCACAACAGCCCCATTAATAAAACCCCCGTGGTAGCCATCAGCACATCGGTAATATCCGGGATACGGTATCTCAGAATAAGCTGCATACTCTCCAATAGCACTATGAGTATCAGTGAAAGAACAATGCCCCGCCGGCCGGGGCCCATAAGATAGGCAATCATCCCTCCGTTTAACAGCGCATGGGCCATATCCCACAGATTCCAGATACTGGTGGTTTTATAATAGTAATAAAAAGGGGTGAGCATTTTCAGCACCTGGTCGATTTCCGGAAACGGCCCCATTACAAATTCAAAGGGATAGACATAGGCAAAAACGATATTTATAAGCAGAGCGGATTTTAAGGCTCTCTTCCGGTCATGCTTTAGATGTCTCCCGGCCCAAAAGGCGCCACCTAGGGCCAAAAGGCGATATACATCCAAGGCACGGCTGAACATAAGAAGATGAATAGCCTCCGTGGTGGCAAACAACGCAAGAAGCAACGTCGGAGTCAGAATATGCCTCAGGCGGCTGCCCTTTAACGGGTAGCCGCTTAAAATACCCAGGGCCAGGGCCATTGATCCCAACATAAAAAAATCTTCCAGCCGTTGGCGACCGCTTAGCCAGGAGTACGGGTTCAAGCTTTTCATGGCGAAACTATGCGCGTTAAAGCTAAAATCAAAGGGCAAAAGCTGATAAAAAAGAATGTAAAGCAGCAACAACAGGCCGGCCAGGGCCTCGGGGTATTTTTTCAGATGGGCCACAAAATAGGCCCACCCTCTCCGGCCATGGCAAATATAGAGATGTGCGGCAATAAAGGCGCCCAGCAAGGCGCCCAGACTGTTCATAAGTACATCATGGATAGAGGTAACGCGGTATCGTAAAAAAATCTGCGTGATTTCAATAAAGATACTAAGGGCAAAGCCGTATCCCAGGCTCCAAACCACAGCCTTGCTTTTCTCTCCTTTTTTTCCGTAAAAAAAATACCAGGCGGCCGCGCCAATGGGAATAAACAAAAGGATATTGCCCAGTATATCGGTGAGGGATACCCACTGATGACCATGTCTAAAGGGAATGGGTTCTATTTCCCCTATCTGGCGGCGGATTTTTGACCAGGCCGTATAAAATCGAAACGGTAAAAAGGTATTATAGGCCACAAATGCGCTCAATGCGGCCAGAAACACTCCCCGATATTGCCGCGGGCTTTTTCCCCCATCAGACATCGATATAGCGTACCAGGTCTTCACTATCCGTCAAATGGACGATCCAGCCTTTATAGACCATGTCGTCTATCATGGTCTTAACCGTTTTCAGGGGAGCATCGTACCGGTAACAAAAGTGCCAGATATCTATCGGGGCGATATGCAGCTCAAACAAAAGCAATTCGTCCAGATTCAGCGGTGTATTGCTGTCGGTTTTTTCAATAATAGCCGGCATCTCTTCCCGGCCCTTGCTTTTAATATGCTCATGGGTAAAGTAGTAATTATCCGTATCGCGCAGGTCGCAAATGGGAAAGTTATTCTTTTCCTTTAAAAACTGCGGCAACAGATCAATACTCACCATATAGCTGTCCTCGCCGTCGCCCCACAAATCATTCCAGACATCGGGGTCTTCCTTTTTCAACCATTCAAAAAAGGCAATCTCTTCCTCGGGCAGGCGCATCATGGTATGACCATGCCAATGGCGGACCAGCATTTCCACCTGTTTGAGGCTTAAGGCATTCAGTTCATCCGGGCTAAACTGAATATAGCCCTGACTCTCGCGCATTTTTTCTTTTTTTTGTACCAGATTTTCTATGCTCATATTCTCTCTTTGTTTAGCCACATATATTTTCAGTCGCTGTTATTCTGTCTGTTAACCCGCTCAGGACAATTTTGATTCAACTATTTTCAGAACCTCGTCCAAACTTTCCCGTGCCTCTTTTTCCAGGGCTTCGCAGCGTCTGCGCATTTCCCCTACAAAATCAGCATCGGAAATATCCTTCAGGTTGATCAGTACATTATAAATCCCGCCTTTAACGCCGGCAAAGGCCATTTGTGCTCCAACGCCCACATCCGTTATGGAGGCGGGATTGCCGTATTTGGCCACCGTCGCCGCCACCTTTATGGCACGGAAACTTTGCCGGGCCGTCTCCATGGGCACATTAACCGCGCTTTTCAGGCCCTCCAGCATGGCCGCCTCCCGGGCCTCCCGTTCACCGGCGGTTGTTGCCGGCATACGCCGGGCCTCCATGTAGGCGTTAAAGGCATTGGTATCTTCATCGATGCCCCGTGTCAGCTTTTGTTGTATTTCCTGGCATACTTCCGCTGTTTCATTAAGTACCCCGTCCACCTCCTCGCTGCCCCGGCGGTTGGCGGTCAGGTTACTGACCATGGAAGAGAGTGCCGCGCCAATGGCCCCGGCCAGAGCGGCCACGGAGCCGCCACCGGGCGCGGGGGATTCCCGCGAAACCTCATCGACAAATTCATGCAGGCGCAGATGGATCAAATCGCCTTCCTTAACCCGCGGCAGACCCAGTACCCGCTCATCGATATTGAAATCGCTCACATCGCTAAGCACCAGGGATTGTACCGCCGTATTCAGCACATCCCTGTAGGGGATGCCCCGGGAACGGCCCTGCATTTTCAGATAATGAAAACCGGATTCGAGCAGAGCGTCAAAAGGCACCAGTCCCACGATCTCGCTGCCGGTAACCACCAAACCCCGTTCGGCCGCCAGTTTACGGGTGGCGTCCAGTACATGATGCATAGAGGTCACTTTGTAGTTCGTCAGGTTGATCGATATCTGCACCCGGTCAAACTCCGGTACAAACCAGCCTATGGCCTTGCAGTTTTTAAATAACCCCGGCTTCTTAACCGATTTCCCTTCCGGAGTTTGAGGGTCTATGCCATTCAGACGCAACAGGGCCGGAAGGTCGTAATCATGTTTCTCGCGGCAGTGGTTAACGGTTTCTGTCATCGTTTTACCGATAAAGTCGCAATTGCCGCAGGGGTAGCTGCCCTCCTTATATTTCAGGATAGTTCTTTTTTTATAATAGTAGGGCTGATCCGCGCCCTTCCGCGCGGAACGACCTTTCTCTCGCAGCTCAAAAGCAATGTCGGTGGCATGCAGCTTTTCCCTGCTGTTCAAACTGATATTATAGGCGATCAGAAATTCACGAACCCCCATCACCGTGGCTCCGGCCCTCGGGTTAAATTTGGCCGGACCAAAATCAGGTTTCCACTCATCCTGTTTTAGCTTTTCTTCCAGAGCCTCATACTCTCCGGCACGGATTACAGCCAAATTTTCCCTTTCCGGCTTTTGAGCCGACTTTTCATACAGGTAGACGGGAATGCCCAGTTCATCGCCCACCCGTTGGGCCACCTCTTTGGACAAGGCGATACATTCTTCCACCGTAACGCCGTTTACGGGAATAAAGGGACAGACATCCGTGGCCCCCATGCGCGGATGTGATCCGCTATGGTGGCGCATATCAATAAGATCGGCCGCTTTTTTGATGGCCTGAAAGGCAGCTTCCTTTACCGCCCCCGGATTACCGATAAAGGTAACCACCGTGCGGTTCATTTCCGCGCCGGGGTCCACGTCCAGCAAACGGATCCCTTCCACACTTTCAATGACGTCCGTTATCTGCTTTATCTTGCCGGCGTCTCTGCCTTCGGAGAAATTGGGTACGCATTCGATAATTTTTTCAGCCATGATCACCTCATTTTTTGTAAGACACGGAAATTACAAAATATTAGCTGAAAGTTAAACATCAACGAACTTAAAAATAATCCGTCGCCCCGTCCGGGAGGAGAAAGCGCCGCGCGGCCGCCGGTGAGGCTCTTCATTCCAGAAGGCGCCCGTTCCGTTTACTTAAAACCATGAACAAACCCTGGCAAAGAGGGGGAAATTACAACGCGAACCCCGGGGAGGTCCCGGACTTGAGCCTGTTTTTCCATAACGACTTTACTATATGGAGGAAAGAGACAGCCGGTACCTTGCATAAAAAAATCATTTAACGTAGTTTGTAAATGATTGTTATATGAACATAAATTGCTATTTGGGAACGGCTCCGGTATATCATTGTCTCCGGGACGATGGTCACGCAAGCGTTCTCTCCCGGCAAACAGACTCTCCTTGAAAAATATAAAACCCATACGTGAACACCTTAAGATAGGATCATTATGACACTGTTGTCTTTTTGTGCCCGGCGCCTTACGGATTCCCTGCCGTTTTTGTTAGCCGTCCTGATTTTTCCTTCCTCCCTTTACAGTCAAAAAAAGCCCGATTTTACATACTCGGAAAAACACGAAATTACAATATCGGAAGAAGAAAACACATTCTCGCTGGAATCCGCAAGTGAAATAACGGTCTATTTCAACACAAAAAAATCCACCGGCAATCGCATCTTTTATATTCACGAGCCCAGTTACGTTAAGGTAGAAGATGTAAACGCCTACCATAATAAACGAAGAATATACGACTCGGCCATAGATTATCATTATGCGGACTTTAATGATGTGTTTATCTCCGATACGCGCATACACACTATAAACTACGGGAGCAGAATACAAAAAGGAGATTTTATCCGCTATACCTACACCGAAAAATATGATGAGCTCAATTACTTTCCCGTGTTAAGCATACCTAATATTGACAGTATTGCCAACTATGAACTAAAGTTTAGCCACCCCCCGGAGATGCGTATCGAGTTTAACTTCTTTTTTCCGGGCGACAAACCCGCTGTTAAGGAGCAACACGGAAGGCGCGGAACCGTATTAAAACTCAACAATTTGATACACCATAAGCCTGTGGATTACTACCCGTTTAACGGCTCCCTGGGCTATATACAGGTTCTTTTTTATAAAAACGATTCCCTGCTCAACCTGCTGAATCCCGGAAAATTCCTTAAATGGTACAGCGGACTGACGCCCATGATTCCGCGGGTCGACAGCACGTCCCTGGCCATAGTGCCGGACTCCCTGTTCCGGGCTAAAAACAGCATTCAAAAGATTGCCCGCATCTACGATTTCACAAAATCAAACATACGCTATCTGGCCGATGCCCGAAAGGGACACACCATCACCCCGCTGGAACCGGAACAGGTTCTTAAAAATGCCTATGGAGATTGCAAGGATAAATCCGCCCTCTCCGTCGCCCTGGCCGCCAGTCAGGAATTACCGGTTTACATGGCCCTGGTGAACAGCAGCGATCAGGCAGACTTCGAGGGGAGCTATATAGACCGTTTTGACCATGTCATCTGTGCCTGGGATAAGGGAGATACGACAATCTTTTTCGACCCCACACAGAAATACCAAAGCTTTGGGCGTATCGGTGAAAGGCTGATGGGCAAGCAGGCCCTGGTACTTAATCCGGATAATCCGCGTTTTGTCACCATTCCCCTATCCATTAAAAAACCTACCCTGCGCTTAAAGGTAAATGCCCATGTGGATTCCCTGAAAAAGGCCGGGGTCACCGTGACCCTCAGCGAGGATTACCTTCCCCTGGTTCGCAGGCTGTTCGACGAATTGTCTTCCCTTAAAAGGAGCAATGCCCTAACCCGTATTATCAACGATCACCTTTATAAAATATCCATCAGTAAACTAAAAATGGTTTCCCTGACCCCTGCCGCCGTTACCCTTAAGGGCCAGGCCGATCTTTCCCGCTTTATTATTTCATCTTCCACTAAAAGCTATCTGCCCCAAAGCCCCTTCCGTTATGGCGACAGGGAGCTGTTTAAACGGGCCAACGATTCCCTTCCCCTCTTTTATAACGAACTGATTTTTTCTGAAATGGAAATACATTTTAAAGGCGGGCATTTTTCCCTGGGTGATACGATCATCTCTCAGGCAGCCGCCGGATTGCCATTGGCTTTTGAAACCCGTGTTGAAAAAAAAGACGACGACCGGCTCACATCGCGCTTTAAGTTTAAGGTGATGCAAAAAGAGTTTAACACGGAAGAGAAAAAGACTTTTATGGATTTTTTCAAGTCCTTCAAAAAATACCGGAAAAAACTTTTGACTTTGCAAAGTAAATAAACGGTAATAAGCTGGCTTCCCTGTATTGCCGTCCCCCTGTAACCAACAAAAGGAGTTCCGCATGCTTTTCCGCCTGATAAGCTTTGGATTGACGATTCTGTTTCTTTTCTCATCCTGCAAGCTGAGCAAGCAGGTATTGTTAAAGGTCGATATGGGTCCGACTTTCAGCAAAGCCTACCGAACCTTTATTTTAGGTAAATACCGTGAGGATGATTATGACGCTGTGTATCTTTATAAAACCGTTGGCGTGGAACATTGGGGAAATCCCACAAGCAAATGGATATACAAAATAAACTATTTCAGAAGCTATATTGTTTTAAATCCCAATAACGAAGACTATGCCGTTTTCCGCCTAAACAACGTGCCGGACGCCTCCCTGTTTAAGGTGGTGCTTAATGTACGCGAGCCCGATGGCACCGTTCATACGTTCCGCAAGGTTGATTTAAAAAAAACAACCGACTCCAACGGCAAAACACGCTGGAGCCTGGCCTATCCGGGTATTAAACGAGGAACGGTGGTTGAAGAACTCTATATTTTGGTAAACAGCGTTCCAAGAAATGTCCCGCCCACGGACCAGACCTTTACCATACAAAGAAGCATCCCCATTGAACATTACTCTTTTCAGTTCGCCTATCCCGAATGGTGGAATGTACAGTTTAAGGAAATTGCTCCAGACTCTACCCTGCCCATGGCCCGCACCTTGGATGAGGAGAATCAGAAAATCATATACTCTTTCAGCGCCAGGCGCATTCCCGCCTACCTGGACGAGCCCTACTCACCCTATTACAAATCCGACGGCATGTATATTCAATGGCTGGTAAAAAATATGCAGATGGGCGGATTTTCCTTTAACGGCAATAAATCCTGGGAAGACGTCACGACCCGGTTTCATAATTATGCGGTCGACAACGAGGCTCTCTTCAGCCGCCGGGTGGAAAATATCACCGACAGCCTGACAAACGGTATTAACGAGCCCCGGCAAAAGCTGGATAAGATAATCCGTTTTATCCAGAAAAATATTAAGGTGACCTTTTCACGCGATATTGAAGATTTCGCGGATGTTATAGAATACAGAAAGGGCGACCCCTATATCATCACCGGACTGGCGCGGATCATGTTGGAGCGGGCCGGCATTCCCTCGGACTATCTGTTGATACACTCTGCCAAACAGGGCTATTTTGATCCGGACTTTTATACACTGGACCAGGTAAGTACCGCCGCGCTTTCCCTTACATTGGATGGCCGGCCCTATTTAATTTTACCGTATGAGAAGTATCTGGATTACCGGATCATTCCTCCCTACCTGCTCGGGCAGGCCGCTCTTAAGCTGCCCAGGGAACTGGGTTCCGACGAAGGTGAGCGGATTGAGATTGTACAAACGCCAGACTCAGCGCACTTTACCAATAACTATGTGATCAAAATGAATATGGAAATCGATGAAGAAGGGCTTATCCATATCAGGGAAAAGCACATTGCCGGCGGCATGAAAGCCTTTGTTTTACGCAGCGCCCTGGAAAATATGGAGAAAGAGGAAAAAACGGAGTTTATGGAAGAGCTACCCTATTACGAGGAAGGTGAAGTAGCCATAGACAGCATTCTCATTGAAAACGAAACAGATTATAAAAAGCCGCTTACCTTCACCATAAATTACACCATAGATAACCTGGTAACCATCATGCCCGATGAGGCTATCTTCCAAACGGCAGGGCTCTTCTCCCCCACCAATATAAACCGTGTCGCCTATGATCCTAAAAAACGGCAGCACAGGATTGAGGTGCTGATCGATGAAGAGAATGTCAAGGAGATTACCATTCGCTTTCCCGAAGAATGGTCCGTGGATACCCGGCAGCAGGATTTTTCCTTTAAAAACAGCTATGGCCGGGCCGGGGGCGCTTTTAGTTATGAAAAAGGAAAAATGAACGTCCGTTTCCATAACAGGCTAAACCGTATCAGCGGCCCCCCCGGAGATATATCTCAATTTTTCAAGGTGAAAAATATGGATGTGAAACAGAGCATCCGGGATATCGTTTTTAAGACCTCCGGGAAATAGAACCCATTCGAACTTCCATATATCCCTATTCGATATTAGTCAAAAAAGAAATCCTTATCTCCCGAAAAAAGGAGATAAGGATTTTAAAAGGTTTTCCCAATAAAATGTTAATATCACGTAACCCGTTGAGGCAGGTGTCAGGGGCACACATCCGGCGCCTCGACAGGGCCCCGCTCCACCCCGGCGCCAAAATATTTTTTCTGAAACCACAGGGCCACATTGACCAGGGCGATTAATACGGGCACCTCCACCAGCGGACCGATCACCGCGGCAAAGGCCTCACCGGAGTTGATGCCGAAAACGGCCACGGCCACCGCTATGGCCAGTTCAAAGTTGTTGCTGGCTGCCGTAAAGGAGAGCGTGGCTGTTTTGGAATAGTCCGCCCCCACCTTGCGCCCCATATAAAAAGAGACCAGAAACATGATCACAAAATAGATAAATAATGGTATGGCAATGCGGACAACATCGAGCGGAAGCTGCACGATAAATTCACCTTTTAACGAAAACATCACCAGTATGGTAAAAAGCAGGGCCACCAGCGTTATGGGGCTTATCTTCGGAATAAATTTATTGTGGTACCACTCCTTGCCCTTTGAACGGACTAACACAAACCGGGTAATAAACCCGGCCGCAAAGGGTATGCCCAGATATATCAGCACGCTCTCCGCTATCTGCCCGATGGTTACGGCAACGGCCGTGCCTTCCAGACCGAACCAGGTAGGTAAAATGGTGATAAAAACATAGGCGTACACAGAAAAGAACAAAACCTGGAAGATGGAATTAAAAGCCACCAGACCGGCGGCATACTCACTGTCACCCCGGGCCAGTTCATTCCAGACGATAACCATGGCAATGCAACGCGCCAGCCCTATCATGATCAGACCATACATATAGGAGGGATAATCCTGTAAAAAAACAATGGCCAGGGCAAACATCAAAACCGGCCCGATAATCCAGTTTTGCACCAGCGAAAGCGTGAGCACCTTCCAGTTTTTAAAAACCTCGCCCAGTTCCTCGTAACGCACCTTGGCCAAAGGCGGGTACATCATTAAAATCAAACCGACGGCGATGGGGATGTTGGTGGTTCCCACCTGAAACAGTCCCCAGAAGTCAACGATGCCGGGATAGAAATACCCCGAGGCCACGCCGGTCAACATGGCCACGAATATCCATAAAGTCAGATAACGGTCTAAAAACGACAGGCGCTTTGTTAGCTTTTGCATAAAAACTCCCAAAAAGATAACTACACTAATATTATGTTGAACAAATACCCTGAAAAAATGATACACAGGGCCACCACGCCAAAAAAGGTCAATATCATCTTCATGCTCATCACCTTTTTTAGCAGCATCGCTTCCGGAAAGGAGAGACCGACAACGGCCATCATAAAGGCAATGGCCGTGCCCAGCGGAATGCCTTTGGCCACCAGCACCTGTATAACGGGCATGATGCCCGAAGCGCTGGAATACAAGGGCACGGCAAGGATGACGGAGGCGGGCACGGCCCAGATATTATCGGCGCTCAGGTACTTTTCAAAAAAACCTTCCGGCACATAGCCGTGCATCACGGCCCCAATGGCGATGCCGATAATCACATACGGTAAAACCCCCTTGATAATGTCCAGCGCGTCTCTGGTGATTACGGGCAATCGTTTTGTAAAGGATAGCTTTTCCGCCTCGAAAACCTCTTCCTCGCGTATAGCGTTTTGTTGCATTTGGCGCACCCAGTCTGTCAGCCAGTTCTCCAGATTCAGTTTCCCCAGAATAAAACCGGCCACCATGCCCAGAATAATGCCGCTGCTTACATAGATAAGGGTGATCTTCAGGCCAAACAGACCGAAAAAAAGAGCGATGGCCACCTCGTTGACCAGGGGCGATGTAATCAGATAGGCAAAGGTTACTCCCAAAGGGATACCGCCTTTTACAAAGCCGATAAACAGCGGCACCGACGAACAGGAACAAAACGGCGTAATAGCCCCGAAGCCGGAAGCCAGCAAATACTCCAATCCATACATTTTATTGTTGGTCAAAAAGATGCGCAGCCTGTTCACCGGGAAATAGGCATTGATGATGCCCATCAAAAAAATGATAATTGCCAGCAACAGCAAAATCTTGGTTGTGTCGTATATAAAAAACCGGACGGCATCGCCCAGGGCGCCGTTCATGCTGATCTTAAGCAGATCATAGGTTATGAAGTTGGCAAAATCCGTAAGCATTTCTCCCCCTTGTTAACAACAACTGCCGCTATCGTCCGGGCAGCAACCCGTTTGTTCTTCCTCAACCGTTCCACCGCAACAACAGCCGCTATTTTCTTTAATTTTAGAAGGGTCTTTAAAAACAGGCAAGCCTGCTTGTTCCCATGTTTCGATACCGCCCTCTAAATTTGCCACGTTCTCATAGCCCATATTTAACAGATAATATCCGGTTTTGAGCGAGTTCATACCAACGTTGCATGCCATAATCAACAGCTTATTTTTCGGCAATTCTTCATATCTTTCCGCAAACTCGGTAATGGGAATTATTTGAATATTATCTGTTAGAAACGCGCTGGCTTCTATTTCATTATAACTCCGTACATCCACTAATATGGCGTCTTTTTCCAGGGCGTTATAAGCCTCATTTGGTGTTAATCTTCTCGGTTGCATTTTTTTCCCTTTTTAAGCGTTCACTTTATATCAGGTCTATCACTTCCTGTACATCCGGCACACGGCCCTTTATTTTGATCTCTTCGTCCACAACCAGTACCGGCGTGGTCAGTACGTTGTATTTCATGATCTCCTGAATGTCTTCCACTTTTTCAACCTTTGCTTCTTTGCCGGATTGCGCCAATGCCTTTAGAACAACCTTTTCCGTTTGGGCGCAACTGGGACAGCCCATGCCTAATATCTTAATTGTCTTCATCTCGTGCCTCTCCTTTCCATTGGTTTT
>JALXBH010000192.1 GCA_026991535.1 Calditrichia bacterium
GCCGAGTCGGGATTCCATTTTCCTTCCTTTCCGCATGGGGCGATTCATTTTCCTTTAAGGTTTTGAGCGCGTAATGAATAAACCAGATTACATGCCCAACCAGAACGATGATAATCAGAGCGATAAACCAGGGATTAGTCCACATCGTTGCCTCCCCGGGTTTCCTCTTCGGCCTCGCGGGCCAGCCTTTCCGCCTTTAAGTGGATGACGATGAGTATCAGCAGGATAAGCAGAATGACCGCGGTGATGGTTTTGATAACAGCCGCGTGCAGATGCGCGCCGTTTACGGCGCCTTGCCATAAAAAAGATATGTTACCGATATTAAACATAAAGCCGAGCAGGGCCACCATGGCCGAACCGTGCAGGCCATAGGGCTTAAAGCTTTGATTGAGGGTCATGGCACCCAGGGGGATAAGCATGCCGCCCAGGGCCAGCGGGGTTAGCAGGCGCGGGTCCCGCTCCGGGAACAGCAACATGGTGCTCAGCCCCAGAAAAACGAGCAGCGCGCCGAACAGTAATATTTTTTTTGTCATAGAATTTTATTTTGGTGAAAGGCTAAAGATAAGCAAGACCGGGCAAAATTTCTACCGTCATTTCCGGCAACGGATATTATCGTTCAGGCTGTGCAATTTTTCTCTTTTCACTTTTGGGTTCGAGTGCGTATCTTGTTGCCGTAAAATAATAAACCGGAGGAACCAGTATGGGTTTACCTTTTACCTTTATGGGCACGGACTATATCCGGCTCATTGTGGGCAACGCCAAACAGGCGGCCCATTTTTACCAGACGCAGTTCGGCTTTGAACTCAAGGCCTTTTCCGGGTTGGAAACGGGCAATCGTCAAACGGCCAATTATGTGCTGGAGCAAAATAAGGTGCGCCTGGTGCTTACCTCGCCCTATATGGCCGACTCGCCCCTTAACGAACATTTGCGCCTGCATGGCGATGGGGTCCGGGATGTGGCTTTTTGGACCGACAACGCCCGGGCCGCCTGGGAATATGTAACCGCCCGGGGCGCCGTTTCCGTACAGGAACCCACCGTGCTGGAAGATGATTTCGGCAAGGTGGTCATCGCCTCCATACAGACCTATGGGGATACCATCCACAGCTTTGTGCAGCGCGACGCCTATAACGGCCCCTTTCTGCCCGGCTATGCGCCAAAAAAATCACCCCTGGCCGTTCGTCCGGTGGGGCTGAACTTTGTGGATCACTTTGTGGGAAACCAGCCGGAAAATCAGATGACAAAAATAGCCGAATGGTATGAACAGGTGTTTGGCTGGGAGCGCTTCTGGACGGTGGACGACAAGGATGTGGCCACGGACTACACCTCTTTGCGCTCCATCGTGATGACCAATGACAATAAACGCATTAAGATGCCCATCAACCGCCCGGCAGCCGGATTGCGTAAGTCGCAGATTCAGGAATTTGTGGAGTACTATTCCGGGCCGGGTGTGCAGCATATCGCGCTGGACACCTCGGACATCATAGCCACCGTGGATCAACTGGCGGCCAACGGCGTGGAGTTTTTGGAAGTGCCGCAAACCTACTATGAGGATTTGCGGGAAAGAGTGGGCGATATTGATGAGGACATTTCCGATCTGGCCCGTCTGGGTGTGCTGGTGGATCGCGACGAGTTCGGCTATCTGTTGCAGTTGTTCACCAAGCCGGTGCAGGATCGTCCCACGCTTTTTTACGAGGTTATACAGCGTAAGGGCGCGGAGGGTTTTGGCAAGGGAAATTTTAAAGCCCTGTTTGAATCCATAGAACGCGAGCAGGCCCGTCGCGGAAACTTGTAGGGGGCAGCCATGAAAATAGCCCAGATTGAAAATGACAACGGCCGGCCCTCGCTGGCGCTGAAGGTGCGGGAGCATTTGTATAATATCTCTTCCCTTTCGCAGGTGATGCCGGAAAATATGGACGGTCTGTTCGGGCGCTGGGATGACAACTATGTCATCCTTTCCGAGTTGAATAACCGTATCCTCTCCCATCCGCGGGACTACGCCTCCTGCAGGATCGATGAAGAAAAGACCCGTTTTCTGCCGCCCACGATCCGTCGTCCCTCCTTCCGGGATTTTTACGCCTTTTTACAGCATGTGCAATCGGCCCGGGCCCTGCGCGGTTTGCCGGTGGCGGAAGAGTGGTTTGAGGCGCCCGTCTTCTATTTTTCCAATCCCAATGTCTTTGCGGGGCATGGACGTTCCCTGCAAAAGCCGCCTTACACGGAAGAGCTGGATTTTGAACTGGAAATAGCCTGCATCATTGCCCGGGAAGGAAAGGATATTCCGGTGGAGAAAGCCGGGGAGTATATTGCCGGCTATACGGTTTTAAATGATTTTTCCGCCCGCGACGTTCAACGTCGTGAAATGAAGGTGGGGCTGGGACCGGCCAAGTCCAAGGATTTTGCCAGCGGTTTGGGGCCCTGGCTGGTAACGCCCGAGGAATTTGTGGGCCGGGGAAAGGGAAAAGGCTTTGACCTGAGGATGACCGCCCGCAAAAACGGTCGTCTTATTTCCGAGGGTAATTTTGCCGATATCCACTTTTCCTTTGGCGAAATGATAGCCCGCGCCTCCCGGGGGGTAACGCTGTATCCCGGCGATGTGCTGGGTTCGGGCACCGTGGGCACGGGCTGCATTTTGGAGCTGCGCCCGGAAAACACCGATGGCTGGCTGAGGCCCGGAGATGAAATCGAATTGGAAATCGAGCATATCGGGCGGCTCCGTCATACGGTTTCTGCCTGAGATGTTCTTATATAACCGAGGAATAACAGAAAGGATGTAAAAATGCCTTTTTATGTAAAACACGGGGACATCCCCGGTAAGAGACATACTCAACTGCGCGACGCCAACGGCAGGCTGCGCTATGAGGAACTTTTGGGGCGGGAAGGATTTTCCGATATCTATTCCAATGTCTATCATATCCATCCGCCCACGCGTGTAAGTAAGGTGGGCGGCCTTAAAACCTTGGAAATTAAACCCGGAGGCCGGGACGCCCACCGCCATCGCCATATGGAAACCTTTAAGTTTAAGCCCCGGGGGGATTTTTTAAGCGGGCGCCGTGTGCTGGTCTATAATAAGGATGTGATTATGTCCGTGGCCGTGCCCGAAAAACAGGCCGCTTATTTTTACCGCAACGCCCATGCCTATGAGTTGATTTTTGTGCACCACGGCAGCGGCGTGTTGGAAAGTTTTTTCGGCCGCCTGTCCTTTGGCCCGGGAGATTATATCGTTATCCCCGGCGGAACCTTGTACCGGCTGAGTTATGACCAGGCGGTTCAACCCCGCTTTCTGATTATGGAGGCCATGGGGGAAATCACCCCGCCGAAGCGGTATTTGAACAAACACGGGCAGCTCCTGGAACACGCCCCCTTTTGCGAGCGGGATATTCGCGTGCCGGAACCGATGGCAGCCCGGGACGAGACGGGTGAGTTTCCCATTAAGGTGCGGGTACGGCAGGGCTTGCAGGACTATACCCTGGCGCATCACCCCTTTGACGTGGTGGGCTGGGACGGCTATTTTTATCCCTGGATTTTCAATATCCGGGATTTCATGCCCATTACCGGCAAGGTGCATCAGCCGCCGCCCGTGCATCAAACCTTTGACGGGCCGGGATTTGTCATCTGTTCCTTCTGCCCCCGTCTGTTCGACTATCACGAACTGGCCATCCCGGCGCCCTATGCCCACAGCAATGTGGACAGTGATGAGCTGCTCTACTATGTGGAAGGGGATTTTATGAGTCGTACCGGCATTTCCGAGGGTTCCATCACCCTGCATCCCGCCGGGTGGCCCCACGGTCCGCAGCCGGGTAAGTACGAAGGCTCCATAGGTCTGAAGGAAACCCTGGAATATGCCGTGATGCTCGATACCTTTGGGCCCCTGTTTGTGGCCGCCGACGCCGATGAGGTGGATGATCCGGCCTATCCCTATAGTTGGTTGGAAGACGATAAAAAATAAAAAAGGGCGGCTTGGCCGTACCCTTAAGTTAAAAACGACGCTGAACAATTCCCGGCGTCACATGATCACCAATAAAGTTCTGGAGCATTATGAATATCGACCCCCGAAAACAAACGTTTAAAGAGAATTATAAGCTGATGATCGGCAGTATCCTGCCGCGACCCATCGCACTGGTTTCCACCGTGTCGGCGGAGGGCGTATACAATGTGGCGCCTTTCTCCTTTTTTACGGGCATCACCTCCCAGCCGCCCACGGTCTGTTTTGCCCCCACGCGCCGGGGAACGGACGGCCAACCCAAGGATACGCTGAAAAATATCCGCGATACGGGAGAGTTCGTCATCAATGTGGTTAATGAGGAGCTGGCCGAAGCCATGAATAACGCGGCCACGGAGTTTCCGCCCGAGTACGACGAGTTTTCGGAAACCGGTCTGACGCCCAAAAAGGCTCAAATCGTCGGAGCGCCGCTGGTGGCTGAGTCTCCGGTCAGCTTTGAGTGTAAGCTGATGGAGGTGATCGAGATCGGGGAGGCCCGGGCCGGGGGCGGTTTTCTGGTTATTGGCGAGATTGTTATGTTTCATGTAAAAGATGAACTGTTGCATAACGGACGCATCGATACCGCTCTTCTTAATCCCATCGGCCGTCTGGCCGGGGCCGAGTATACAAAGCTGGGTGAACGTTTCACGCTGCAACGCAAGGCCTTCCGTCCAGAAAAATAACCGGATTAAATGCTGAAAGGTACATCATGAGCAACACCGGCTTTCCTTTTAATCAAAAAACCGTCTGGCAACCCAATCCCCGCTGGATAGCCGAAAGCAATCTGCAACGCTTTATGGAGCGTCACGCTATCGCCGGTTATGACCAGTTGATGGCCAAAAGCGTTGCCGATATCGCCTGGTTTTGGGATGCGGTTATGCAGGATCTGGAAATTGAGTTTTACCGGCCATATGACCGGATCGTGGATATGAGCGGAGGCCCGGAGTTTCCCCGCTGGTGTGTTAACGGTGAGATGAACATCGTTCATAACTGTCTGGATAAATGGCAAAACACTCCGGTGGCCGGAACGCCCGCCCTGAAATATGAAGGCGAGGATGGACGGCAACGGGTTTTAGCCTACCGGGAATTATATGAAGAGGTCAACCGCTGCGCCAATGCCCTGAGGAAGGCCGGCATCGGCAAGGGCGACGCCGTGGGGCTGTATATGCCTATGGTGCCCGAGCTGGCCGTGGCCTTTCTGGCGGTGATCAAAATTGGCGGGATTATCCTGCCCCTGTTCAGCGGATACGGGGCACAGGCCATTGCCACCCGCCTGACCGACGGCGGGGCCCGGGCGGTTTTTACCGCCGATGGCTATCTGCGCCGGGGGCGGCCTGTCGGCATGAAAGAGACGCTGAATGAGGCCCTGGAAGATTGCCCCGGGGTGGGGCGGGTAATTGTCGCGCCCGTTCTGGGTAGCCGGCGCGCGCTTAAGCCGGAGCGGGATGTGATGTGGGCGGAATTTATGGCCGGTCAAAGCGATGAGGCCGAAACGGATCGCACATCCGCCGAGGATGTCTGTATGATCATTTATACCAGCGGCACCACGGGGCGGCCCAAGGGCGCCGTGCATACCCATTGCGGTTTTCCCGTAAAGGCGGCGCAGGATATGTTCCAGCCCATGGATCTAAAGCGCGGGGAAACCATGTACTGGATGACCGACATGGGCTGGATGATGGGCCCGTGGGAGGTCTTCGGCTCCCTGCTCATCGGCGCGTCGATGCTCTTTTATGACGGCGCTCCCGACTATCCGGACGCCGGACGATTGTGGCAACTGGTGGAAGAACACAAGGTGACCCACCTTGGCGTCTCACCCACATTGATACGTGCCTTAAAAAGCCATGGCCGGACGCCATTGGAAAAATATGACCTGAGCACCTTAAGAATGGCCGGTTCCACCGGCAGTCCCTGGGACCCGGACTCCTGGATGTGGCTGTTTGAAAATGTGCTGGAAAGCCGCAAACCGATCCTGAACTATTCGGGCGGTACGGAAATTAGCGGCGGCATTGTCTGTGGTAACCTTTTTAAAGCACTGAAACCCTGTGCCTTTTCCGGCCCGGTGCCGGGCATGGACGCCGATGTGGTGGATGAAGCGGGACGTCCCCTGCGGGAGGCGGTGGGCGAGCTGATTATCCGCCGCCCCTGGATAGGTATGACCCGCGGTTTTTGGCGTGACCGGGAACGTTATCTGGAAAGTTACTGGAGTACCTTTAAGGGTATCTGGCGGCATGGGGACTTTGCGGCCATCGACGAGGATGGTTTGTGGTATATTCTGGGGCGCAGCGATGATACCATTAAGGTGGCCGGAAAACGGCTGGGCCCGGCTGAGGTGGAAGCCCTGCTCAACGCCGATCCGCGGGTGCTGGAATCGGCGGCCATTGCCGTGCCCCACGCGCTAAAGGATAACGAGGTGGTCTGCTTTGTGGTGCTGAAGGAAAAGGCGGATGACAGGGAAAAGCTACGGGACGAGTTGATGCAACGGGTGATCGCCGGGCTGGGCAAGGCGCTGAAACCGCGCGCGGTTCTTTTTACAAAGGCGCTGCCCAAAACGCGTAACGCCAAGGTGATGCGCCGTCTGATACGCGCCGCTTATCTGGGCGAGAATTTAGGCGACGTCAGCAGTCTGGAAAAACCGGAAACCCTCGAGGCCATCCGCCAGGCGGAGTGAGGGGGTACAAAATACAAAATAAAAAATACAAAATAGGAAATGGAGATTGGGGCTGTATGGGGAGGCGCCTGGGCGCATCTGATCAGCTTGGGAACAGGCGGGTATGGTTTGGCCGATGGCCGGTGGCGTCTAAGCCCGTGGCTGCAACAGGGCATTGAAATGCTGTTTTTATTATTAAGCGTAGGATACGGGCAAAACTAAAACAGAAAGCGGGGATATCCGGTTTATTGGTATTCCGGGTGACGGGCGATGAATTTGTGCAGACCCCGCGCCGCCTGTTTGCGGATTTTCCCTTGCATAAAGGATGACCAGCCCAGTAAGCGTCCCGGCAGGCCAAGGGCCATGCCGCTCCATTTCCACATATTAAAGCGGTCTTCATGCTGCACAATCCTGCCATCCTCAAATTGAAAACGCGCTTCTATTTCATTGGTCACTTTGCGGCCCTGTTTTCCAAAAGTGTAGCGTGCCCGCCAGCGGGCCTGACCGCCTCTGTCATCCGCTTTTATGCCGTCAAAATCGATGAGCAGATCCTTTCCCTGCTCGCATAGCATATGCCACATGGCCCAAGCCTCTTTTCCTCGCAAGGCGGGAAAGACGGGATCGCTAAAAAAAACCGTGGGATGGTAACAGTCCTGCATGGCTTTAAAATCCCTGTTTTGAAAGGCGCTGTAAAAAGCGCGGATAAGCTGCTCAAAAGAGTTCATGATAATCCTTTATAAATAAAAGAAGTTTAAAACTATGAAATAAAAATGATATTTGCGCATTTAAAACGGCCGGGGCACACTAAAGAAAAAAAAGGGAATAAGCCCGTCAAATCGGGCTTATTTGTTCACTTTCCTCTAAAAAAATGTCAATATCTGTCGATGCTTGCCAGAAATTACCAACACAACACAGGATTATGGACTTGAATCTACCACCTATTGAGATTACTTCTGATGAGCAGTTTCTTCAGCATCATACACTGCCGCCTCTTCCGGGAATTGTGAGCAAACTCCAGGAAATAATTCAGTCTGACGATATAAATATCAGTGAAATATCCAGGCTGGTGCAAAGCGATGTGGCCCTGGTGGCCCAGATATTGAAAATCGTCAATTCCGCCTATTTCGGTTTGAAACGCGAAGTGTCGGACTTAAAAATAGCCATTGCCTTTCTGGGCATAAACGAAATACACCGCATCGTTTTGTCCCTCTCTGTTATTAACGCCCTGGGTGAGGAAGATCAAAGCATTTTAAAGGCCTATTGGTATCACTCCTATTACACGGCCATCATTGCCCGCGTGCTGGCCTCGCGCTATGCCCGTTTGTTGGACCCCGAGGAAATCTGGGCCGCGGCATTGCTGCATGATATCGGTTCTCTTTTCTATTTAAAATTTTATCCAAAGCACTTTAAGGCCATTCACATTGTGGCTAATAAACGCGGGGTGTTGGCCAATGAGGCGGAAGCTCTGCTCAAGTTTCCGCCCAGTTCACAATTCGGCTCCATCCTGTGCACCTTTTGGAAGCTGCCGCAGAATGTAAAAATGGCCTGTGAATATCATACCCTGGATAAGCTGGATAATTTACGCCGGGACGATCCCCATCTTGATTTTAAAAAAATCATAACCCTGGCATCCACCTGTGCCAGTTTTACGGTGGAAGAGCTCAGCGCGAAATGCAAGGATAAAATAGCCATGCAGTTGATGACCCACCTGGAACTGGATAACGACGCCTTTCTTTTGCTGATGGGCGAAATACGCGACCTGCAGAAAGATGTGGACGCCTTTGTGGACACTCTGTTTTAGTTAAATAAAAAATAAAAAAGCCGGGCGATAGCGCAATCTCCCGGCTCTCTTTTTATAGGGCAAGCCCCTTGGTCGAATACTCTTCGTGATTTTATTTTTTTTCACGCCATTTTTCAATGGTGGAAAGCTGTGCGGCGTGTCCGTACAGGTTGATGCTCTTTTCGTCGAACTGCCGTGAGAAATAGGCGGTGGAGGGCAGGGAGAAAAGCCAGCATCCCAGGGCCATCTCCTGATCCAACAGGTCTATGCGCCGGGCATATTCATGACGGTCGCTTACCTCGCGCGTGCTCATAAAGCCGTACACATAATCCAGCAGGGTATAAACATCATCATACTCATCATTCCGGCTGCCCAGATCCAAACGGAAAAAGTTGTTATCCCCGGCAAAGGAGGCGGTGTTAAAGCTGCGGTTTCCCCGTCCGTCGGAATCGGTGACCAGGTTGATTTTGTGCAACGATAAATCAGGTTCGCGCAAAAAGATATTGTAGAGGTTAAAAAAGAAATTGTTGCGGTATCCGCTGATGGCGATCAGCAGGGCGTCGTAATTGCCTTTTTTAAGTTCTTCGTTGCCCACGGCGCGAGCGCGCAGGCGCCCCTTAAACAGGGAGGGATCGTTAAATATCTCAATAAGGTCGGAATACTCTTCCCGGTAGCCATAGTTTAGCGTGGCCTGAATGACAATCGAATCTGGCAAAAGGGAAAGATCGGGCGTTCCCTTGTCTTTCAGAGGTTCGACGATACTTTCCTCCACATAGTAGGATGTGGAGGGAAAGAGGCTGTAATTTAGATAGTCGTCATAATTATCGCGGTTGCCCTTGTAGTCCACAATGTGGCGTTGCTGTGGCGTGCCCACCTTAAAAAAACGATCCATGACCACTTTATTGCTGATCAGAGCGCGCAGGGCCTTGCGCTGTTCACGGTTTAGTCTCTGAGTGTTAAACAGCAGGGCAAAGTTGGTGGTGCTGATATTGGATTTTACAAAAAAGTCCGAGGTATCATCCAGAATGGGAGACAGGGCGCCGTAAGGCGTACTGAGCAGAACATTGATATTGCCGTTGCTCAGCTCTGTGGTGTAGGTGCTGTTGTCGATAAACGGCTTCAGGTCAACGTGTTCCACCCGGGCCTCTCCGGCCGGGTTTTTTAAAAAATGCATACCGTCGGTTCCATGAGCGGCTTCCATATAGGGACCGGTACCGATGGTATATTGGCGGGCCATCACATCGGAGTCATAGGGCAGAATTTTAAAGGAGAGCATCTCCTTGACATCATCGCTGCTCCAGTCGCGGATCGGCTTAAAGCGGAAGATGATTTCGTTATTGTCATCGGGGCCGCTGAATTCCAGCCGTTCCATGGATTGCGACAATAACAGAAAGTCGGGCGAAAGCGATCCCAGCCGTTGAATACGGCGCAGGGTAAAGTTAAGATCGCGGGCGGTAAAATAAACGGCCTCTTTTTCCCCGATGACGGTATCGCCATCCTCGTTGGTTTTAATCTCGTAGCTGTTGTGCCATTTCTTACGCGGTTTCAGCCGCAACACCACCTCATAGGCGCGGTTGCCTTTCCGGATGTCCACCAGTTCGGCCAGGCCGTCCTCGTAGGTGATCCCCCCCCTGGTGGCGCTTACATTGAACAGTCCGTCAAACAACACTTCGTCCAGCTTGTCCGAAAGGGGCGTGGAACTGGGCAGGTGCGGGTCCGTCAACGGCTGTTGATGGGCGATAAAAGGAAAGACAATGTGGTTTTCCAGATTCTTCCAGGGCTTGAGGATAAAGAGTACCACCGCCGCCGCCAGTACCACGCCCCCACCAATGATTAAGCCTTTTTTCATGATGTAGCTCCTTCACATATTTTCATTTACATCTTTCTCATGCACCTTGGTTTAGTTTTTCCGCAAGATGGGTTTTTCGGCCATAACGCTAACGGGGAAAACTTTTAAACCCTTTTGTTTAAAACGCACTTCAAGAACATTGTCCCCCTTCGGTTCCACGGAAAGCGGGGTGACCAGGGCCGTGTAATTATTGCTTTTGCCGGGGGCAACGATACTAAACCGTCCTTCCGGTTTAAGTACCTTTTTGTTCATGGTCATTTGCTGATACCAGGCGCCGCCCTTTTGACCCACCTCGGCGGGCAGTTTTATGTTAAGGTCGTAAACCGGAAAGCGTGCTTCCGTGGGAATGCGGATATTGATGCGGAAGACATAGGTGTTTTCGCCCTGATCATTGGAAGTGGTGGGCAGGGCATATACCAGTCTGTAATCCGCCGTTTTGGTCAGCCATTTACTGGCCCAGGGGTCGCACTCGGCCACCAGGGTTTTTATTTTGCGATCCTTACCTTTGTAGTGCTGGCCGTGAGCCACAATGGCCCGGGCGCGGGCCACGCCGTTGTTGTTGACGTCGGCGGTAAAATCACGATACAGGGCGGTAATGGCCCGGGCGGGGAACTCCACTTCCTTAAGCTTTTGCAGTCGCTGACGCAGTTTTTGCTTACGCGCGGCCAGTTGTGCCTTGCTGCCCGAGGTAAAGGTAATATCCCAGACCGGTTCAAAAACGGGATTGTCATAAAGAGCGTTTACATTATCCAGCGTGCCGTATTTTTCGTTGACAAAGGCATCCACCCGCCGGCGCGTAAAACGTTCCACCCGGTTGACCAGCGTATCCTCCAGGGCCCGTACCAGTTGTTTTTTTACCGGCGCGGTTTTTTTTGTGTTAATAAAACGCTTTTCATTATACAAACGCCGTAGGGCCTGTTCCGCTTCAGCCCACTTTTGACGGGCCAGGGCGGAGGTGATGGCGCCTTTTTGCCGTTGCAGGGATTTGCGGTCGAGATCGGCATAGAGGGTTTTAAAAAAAGAGAGTCCCGGATTGTTGTTAATCGTTTCGATCATTTGTCCGTATTGCTTTTGTCCTTCCAGGCGGTTGAGTGTTGTTACAAGGTTTGCGGCCTGTGTGTATTTTTGTTTTAGGGAAAGGGCTTCGTTATAAATTTTATGAATGGCCGAAGTCATTTTTTTTGCGGCCGCCGTTTTTTTATAGGGAGAGGAACCGAATCCGGCCGAGGGCAAAAGGGACAGGGCCTTTTGGGCCTTACCGGCCAGGCTGCTAAAGAATTTAACTGTGGGGCGTCCCTTCAAACCCTGAAGTTTTTGGCGGGCTTCATCCAATATCCCGCGTGCCTCGGCGTGTTTTTCCGCCTTTCGGTTGAACAGGGTCACATAGGCGGCAATATTCTTGTAATCCGGGCCGATATTTTTGCCCGCGTTTTCATAAAGGGAGGTAATCTCCTCCGTATTGAGGTCGACGGGCTCAATATCTTTTTTACGGCGCAGCAGATCATCATAGTAGGGCACCAGCTCATCCAGCCGCGCGTCGATGGCCCGTGTCAATGTGCCGCTTATATTTTGAGGATACCGTTCCTTTTCGCTTAGAAAAGCGTTGAATTGCGGCGCGGCCCCGGCGAAGGCCGGAATAGAGCCGCGGGTGCGTACTTCCAGTTGCAATGCTTCCAGAGCCTTGCGGAAGTTCTCCTGAAAAGTGTTTTCAACCTCAAGGTCTTCCTGAAGGCGGGTAAAATCCAGATAGGCCGGGTCGGATGAGTTGATAATGGAGGCCGGGAAGAGTTTTTCTATGGTGGCCAGTTGCTTTTGCAAACCCCTGATCTGTCCGTTTTTGCTGTTCAGTTCGTTCAGCAGTTTTTCATAGGGTAGGGCCGTGGTTTTAACGCTCACACCGATAGCCTCATAGGTATCGCGGGACATGGTGTTTTCCGTAAGCAGCTCGCGAAAGGCGGCCGCCTGGGTTTCAAACTTGTAACGCCAGCGAGGCAGATAGCGGTATTGCAGATGCAGGGGCAGGTCTTCACGCACGTTTTCTATGGCCAGGTAAAATTTTTGCACACTGTCGTCTACCGGCCAGGCCTGTTCTCCGGCGTCGGCTGCTGCTTCATTGGGCAGGGGACTCAGCGGCCCCTTCTCGTCGGCGTCAAAGGCGCTGCTCAGAACCGTGCTGATTTTATCGCCGGCATCGCTTTTGGTGACCAGGTAAAAATTATCGGCCGGGGCGGCGGGAAATTCGATGTAATACTTCTTGCCCGCGTCCAGTTCAAACCACTCCTGGTCATCTTTAAGCTCGATATAACCATTCTCCTCCGGTTTTACCTCGGGTTCCGGCGTAAGCTGTTTGTAGGCGGCGCAACCGCTGAGCACGGCAACAAGCATGGCAGACAGGATCATCTTTTTCATAAAAGCCTCACTTTTTTTAACGCGATTGTCTGATACGATTATAAATCTGTTCGGTTTCTTGTACATAGGGAGAACGGGTCCTGGTTGTGGACCGACACAGATTTAAGAAAGATTTGGCAAATGCTCAACTATTTATTGTGCAAATTCCGGGCCGGACGTATCTTTTTTTGTATAAGTCCGGGAATAGGCGCCGGGGAGTGCCACCCCTTTCGTGACCGTTGCGCAATCCTTTTGTATCCAAACGGTGCCGGACGGGGTGTGGTAAAACGCTACATTAAAAAACAGGTCGTAAGGGGAACAGATGGTTCCTCATGGGTGGATTCATTATATTGCCGTGAACGCGGTGGGAGGAACATATGTCTTTATACGGGTCGGATAGCGGGGAATTGGAAGTGGCACGGGTACAACTGCATCAGGCGGCGCAGATGATTGCCGCGGCGGGTGTGAGCTACGCCGAACATCAGGCGGATGACAGCCACACCAATATGGAGCTGCTGAGGCCGCTGAATGTCTGGGCGGGCGCGGTTTGTCCCGGAAAGCGTTCCTGGCGGCTGGCGCTGGATTTTAGTGCCCTGAAGTATCTGTTTCTGGACGGGGAAGAGCATACGCCGCTCAGCGAATATGCTCTGCACGGACAAACCATTGATGAGGCCCGGGCCTGGTTTATGCGGCAGGTGATACGCGCCGGCGCGGAACCGGAAGCGTTTTCCACCGCGCTGCATTTTGAAATCCCGGATAACGATTATGCGAAGGGCCGTCCCTTTAAGCGGGAAAACCAACGGGCCTTTGTCGGCCTGGCCCAACATTTTTTAACCGCCCATGAGGCATTGGAACGTTTGTTGGCGCAAAAGAATGCCGGCGATTTACGCATCTGGCCCCATCACTTTGATCTGGGCGCGCTGATCACCCTGGATAGCGAGGCAGGTAAATCCGTGGGGCTGGGACTTTCCCCCGGAGACGGTTCCTATAACGAACCCTATTACTATGTGTCACCCTGGCCTTATCCGCAAAAAAGCGGAGTTCTGAGTGACGAGGCGCTGGCCGGTAAGGGATTCTGGCACACGGAGGGTTTTACCGCCGCGGTATTAAAAGCTTCGGATTATACGCGGGTTGAACAGACTGCCGGCTATATTGACGCTTTTCTGGATTCGGCGCTGCACGCCTGCGAGGATATATTAATCGGACGGCCATGATTGTATTTGACAAGGTTACCTTTGCCTATAATGATGAACAACCGCTGTTGCGGAATTTCTCCTGCCGCTTTAAGGCGGGACAATGCAGCGTGCTTATCGGCCCCAGTGGTTGCGGCAAGTCTACCCTCATCCGGCTGATTACCGGTCTGGAACAGCCTGCTGCCGGTGAGATCACCTTTCAGGAGGAACGGGTTTCGGCCGGCACTATTAAAAATATCCGGCGTCGTCTGGGCTATGTGATTCAGGAAGGGGGGCTTTTTCCCAATCTGACGGTAGTGCAAAATATCCGCCTGGCCGGACGGGCCCGGGGACGGGAAGTGGGCATGGCGGAAATCCGCCGCTTATGCGGGCTGACCCATCTGGAAGAGGGTCTATTGGACAAATATCCCCGTGAGCTTTCGGGAGGCCAGCGTCAACGGGTCAGCCTGATGCGCGCCCTGAGCAGCAAGCCCGGCGTATTATTGCTGGACGAGCCCCTGGGCGCCCTGGACCCCATGATTCGCGCCGATGTGCAACGCACGCTGAAGGAGCTGATCGACGCCCTTGGTCTGACCGTGGTTATGGTGACCCACGATCTGGCGGAAGCGGCCCTTTTTGGCGATGAAATCTTTTTGATGCATAAAGGCGAGATTGTACAGCGGGGAACCATCCATGCGCTGCTGCGGCAGCCGGCCTCCGGCTTTGTGCGCCGCTTTGTCAATAGTCAGCGGGGCGTGGGCGCATGAGGATCGGGCTTCTGTTTTTGCTGCTGATCGGCCTCCTGCCGGCCGCGGAAAAGGAGATACGGGTGGCTTCCAAAAAATTTACAGAAAACATCCTTTTGGGTGAAATGGCGCGCCTCCTGGCGCAAGACGCCGGATACCCCGTAAGCCACCGCCCTAGTTTGGGCGGCACGCGCGTTTTATGGAATGCCTTGCTGGCCGGTGAGATCGATATCTATCCCGAATACACCGGCACGCTGCAGTATGAAATCCTGGCCCGGGAACATTATACCCGCTTTGATCAGGTGCGGGAGCACCTGCGCGCTCTGGGGCTGGAGGTTTCGCCCGCGCTGGGGTTTAACAATACCTATGCCCTGGGTATCATGCCCGGCAATCCCCGTTTAAAAGGGGTGCGCGCCATCAGTGATCTGGCCGTAATTAAGGAACTGCGTTTCGGTTTCAGTAATGAGTTCCTAAAGCGAACGGACGGCTGGCCCGCCCTGCAAAAAGTTTATAAGCTGAAAGCGGCGGAATTGCGCGGTATGGATCATGACCTGGCCTATCGTGCCCTGATTAGCGGTGATATCGATGTGATGGAACTCTATTCCACCGATGCCGAAATCAGCTATTACCATATCAAAACCCTGCAAGACGACCGCTCTCTTTTTCCGGACTACCAGGCGGTTTTTGTCTATAATAAAAGCGCCGGACGTATTCCCCCGGCCCTGGCACGTGCCATAAACCGGCTGGCGGGGCGCATGGACGCCGCGGCCATGAGTCGCTTGAATGCCCGGGTTAAAATTGAAAAGAAGGAGCCACGCCGGGTTGCGGCCGCCTTTTTAAGGAAAACGTTGGGGGTGAAAGCTCCCGTCGCCGCCGCGGGGCAGGGCCTGTTGCCGGAAATAGCTCAACGCACGCGGGAGCATCTCTTTCTGGTGGCGGTTTCCCTGTTGGCCGCCATCCTGATCGCCCTGCCTCTGGGTATCGTGTCCGCCTTTCATGAAAAAACGGGACAGTTAATTTTAAGCGTTACGGGCATGTTGCAAACCATACCCTCGCTGGCTTTACTGGTGCTGATGATTCCTCTGGCCGGCATTGGCGAGGGGCCGGCGCTCATTGCTCTTTTCCTTTACAGTCTGTTGCCCATTGTGCGCGGCGCCCATGCCGGCCTGATATCCATCCCGCCCGCCATCCGGGAGTCGGCCATTGTGCTGGGGCTTACCCGGGCGCAACAGCTGCGCTTTGTTTATCTGCCACTGGCCTCGCGC
>JALXBH010000193.1 GCA_026991535.1 Calditrichia bacterium
CCCCTACTCCCCTCCCCGAACCCCCGGGGAGGGGAGTAGGGGAGGTGCAAAGCGCCGCGTCCAGGGTTATGGCGAGCGGGTGCCGTGTTGCAGCAGGTAATGTTTGTCGCCGTTGCCGATAAAGCCAATATCCCGGGCATAATAATCATAAAAGGTCTCCCCGTCCGGGGGTGACGTCCTTTTTATAACCAGCACGTCCCGGTAGGCACGCGGACTGACCCCGTTGCTAAAGCTGATTTCATCAAGGACCTTCTCCAACTGCGAGAGGCCTCTTGTACTGGTCCAGGTGTCGCCAACCTTCGCCTCCGGTTTTAAGATCAATATCTTAAAATCGGGGGATATTTCATTTTTCAGGGTATCGATACAATCCGTGGAAAGGCAGAAATATTGCCACAGGCCGGCTCCCGTGTTGAACATAACAGGCAATCCAATATGTGTAAAAAATACTTTCGGTGCGTTTGGTCACGCCGGGGTAAAGAACAGAGCCTTTTTTTTGTGAAAAATGGGCATTGTGTGGGCGGGCGGCACAAGCATTTGCACAATGTGCGCGGATTCCCTAAACTGCTTGGCTATTTGATACGGAGTAACAAGAATGAATGAATTTATCGAAATAACGGAGAAAGCGCGCAAAGCCTATGACGAGGGCAACTTCTCCGCCGCCTCGAAATTGTATCTGCAGGCCCTGAGTCAGTCTCCCAGCAATAAGGATACCGCCCACATTTGGGCCGAGCTGACCTGGACCTTTTACCGCATGGGCAACTACCGGCAAACGGTGGAAGCGGCGGAAAGCACCCTGGAGTTCGATCCCACATACGGCGCCCGCGAGGATCTGTACCGTATTATGGGCTACAGCCATATGATGCTTCACGATCTGGACGAGGCTGAAAAATACCTGGTTCGTTCCCTGGAAATCGATAATGCCTCGGAAAAACAAAAGCTTATCCACTACGAGCTGGCTAAACTCCATTTCCGCAAGCAGGACTATGCGGCAACCCTGGAGGCCCTGGCCCGGGTGGAGGAAATCCTGAAAGATAAAAATCCCGATTACTGGCTCTCCGCCCTGTTCATCAAGGGCTTTTCCTATTACTATACCAAAAAGCTGGATGAAGCCCGCGAAGTGTTCCGCCATCTGGTGGATATTGCCCGGGATGATGTGGTCAAAGCCAACGGCCATTACGGGCTGGCCTATATCGCTTTTGATAAAAAAGATTATCTGGCGGTGATCAATCTGTGCGAGCAGATCACCCGGGAACATCCCACTTTTCATGATAAGGAAGCGCTGGGCTTTTTAATGGCCGCCTCTTTCTATCATTTGGGGCGTCATGATGTTTTTGAACAGTATTATCATCAAATGGTAAAAAACTTCCCTGAAAGTCCCTATCGCGAACAGCTGGACAAGCTGAAGGCCACGATTGAAAAAGGGACTAAAAAAGAATCCGATACCGAGGCTGATGGACAAGCTGACTGAGCAGATATTGCAATGGCCGCCTCTGGTCACCCTGGCTGAACATATATCTCCGAAACGCCCGCTCCATCTGCGTCATGCGCCGGGTGCGCTGGTTGCCTTTGGTCTGGCCGCGCTTTACCGTCAACACCGCCATCCGGTTTTGTATGTGGCCAACAGTCTGGAACAGGCCGAGGTGATCCATGAGGACATCCGGCGCATCCTGCCCGGGGTGCCCAATGCCTTTTTACCCGGCCTGGAAACCGAACCTTATGAGCGGGTGCGGGCCCGCCCGGAACTGGTCAGTATGCGTCTGGAAACCATGCAGGTATTTTTGGAGGAAGAACGTTTTATAGCCGTGGCCACGGCCCAGGCCCTGATGGAGGCCCTGCCCCTGCCGGAGAGTTTTCTGGATTTACAGGTTTACCTGCGCGCAGGCAAAAGCCAAGATTTTGAACTGTTGCAGGAACAACTGACCGCCGCCGGCTTTGAGCGCGTGGATATCGTGGAACAGGTGGGCGAGTATAGCGTGCGCGGCGGCATCGTGGATATTTTTGCCTTTAATTATGACGAACCCCTGCGCATCGAGTTTTTTGGCAACCAGGTAGAGTCGATCCGCCGTTTTGACGTCATCACCCAGCGTACCACCGGAAGATATGACGAGGTGGTGATCCTGCCGCACACCAACGGTAGCGCCGAACAGGCCTTTTTGCATGAGTTGTTGCCCGCGGAAACCATTCTGTTTTTTGAAGACCGTGAATATTTTTTAGGCCATATCGAAAGTTTTGCCCGGCAGGCGGCCCGTAATTACGAAAATGATCCCTCCCTGGGCCTGGCCGAACCGCCGCCGGAAGAAAAATATGCCCGTCCCGCCGATGTGCGAGGCTTTATGGAAAATCACCCGCTGGCGCACACGGATCTGGTACAGGATGACCGGTCGGCGGTTGTCGACCTTAAGGGCCGTCCCCATCCCGATTTTAACGGCTCCATAAAGAAGTTCCTTGAATATCTCAGGCATCAAGAAGAGACCGGCGCCCGGCGCGGGCTGGTGATCCAATCCTATAATGCCGAACAGTCCCAACGGTTAAGGGAAATCATAGAGGAAGAGGATATTTTGCTGCCCTTGCGCTATACGGAGGGCGGATTACATGCCGGTTTTATTTTGCCCGATGCCGGTCTGGAGTTGTTGACCGATCATCAGATTTTTAACCGTTCGCGGCGCCATAAGGTTTATCGCAGTTTTAAAAGCGGCTCCTACCTGCGGCAGTTGGGCGGATTGCATGTGTACGATTATGTGGTGCATGTCGATTACGGCATCGGCCAATATCTGGGGCCGGAGGTGGTCAGCTACGGGAACATACGCAAGGAATGCCTGAAGATAGCCTACAGGGACGGTGATCATTTGCTGGTAAGTGTGGATCGCCTGAACCGGGTGCAAAAATACAACAGCGAGGAAGGGGGCCATCCGCAGCTTTCCAAACTGGGAGGCAGGGATTGGGAACGGGCTAAAAAGAAGACAAAAGAATCACTTAAAAAAATCGCCGCCGAGCTGTTGCAGATTTACGCCGGGCGTAAGGCCCAGGAGGGTTTTGCCTTTGTCGATGACAACCATTGGCAAAAGGAACTGGAAGCCTCCTTCCCCTACCAGGAAACCCCCGATCAGCTCACGGCCATCGAAAGTGTTAAAAAAGACATGGAGCACCCCAAGCCCATGGATCGTCTGTTGTGCGGTGATGTGGGATTTGGGAAAACCGAAGTGGCTCTGCGTGCCGCCTTTAAAGCCGTCATGTCCGGTAAACAAGTGGCCATACTGGTGCCGACGACGATTCTGGCTTTTCAGCATTATGAAAATTTCCGTAAGCGGCTGGCTTCCTTTCCCGTTCAGGTGGAGATGGTCAACCGTTTCCGCACGCCGAAACAGCAACGGGAAATTCTGGAAGGGGTTTTGGCGGGAAGGGTGGACATACTGATCGGCACCCACCGTCTGCTTTCCGGCGATGTTCAGTTTAAGGATTTGGGACTGTTGATTATCGATGAAGAGCAGCGCTTTGGCGTACGCCATAAGGAAAAGCTGAAAAAATACCGCCTGTCGGTGGACATCCTTTCCATGACGGCCACCCCCATTCCGCGAACGCTGCACATGGCGCTGATGGGGGCGCGTGATTTTTCTAATATAGAAACGCCTCCCGCCAACCGCCTGCCGGTGCATACGGAAATCCTGCACTGGAACGATGTCAAAATCCATCATATCATCAAGCGTGAGCTGGAACGGGGCGGGCAGATTTATTTTGTGCATAACCGCGTGGAAACCATCGAGGCCATGAAACAGAGCCTGGAGGAAATTGTGCCCGAGGCGCGCATTGCCGTGGGGCACGGGCAGCTCCCGGAAAGGCAACTGGAAAAAGTAATGCTGGATTTCATGGATCATAAGTATGACATCCTGGTGGCCTCGATGATCATCGAAAATGGTCTGGACATACCCAACGTGAACACCATGATTATCAACCGGGCCGATAAATTCGGTCTGGGGCAACTGTATCAGTTGCGGGGACGAGTAGGGCGATCCAATCGTCAGGCCTATGCCTACCTGCTGGTGCCGCCGTTGGATAAGCTAACCGATCTGGCCCGCAAGCGCCTGCAAACCATACAGGATTTTACCGACCTGGGCTCCGGCTATAAAATCGCCCTGCGCGATCTGGAAATCCGCGGTGCCGGAAACTTGCTGGGCAAGGAACAAAGCGGTTTTGTGCAAACGGTGGGTTTTGATCTGTATTGCCGCATCCTGGACGAAGCCGTGGCCGAGTTGAAGAAAAGTCTGCCCGAAGACGCGCCGGAACAGGCCCGGGCGGCGGATTATATGCGCACCGATCCTGAAATCGACGTCAACTTCGATCTGCTCATACCGCATGATTATATTGAAAACGACCTGGAGCGTATCTCCATTTATCACCGACTGGTTAATTACAGAACCATGGATCAGATCGATCAGTTGCGCCTGGAATTGCGTGACCGTTTTGGCCCGGTACCGGATGAGGTGAACCTGTTCCTTGACGTGATGAAACTAAAAATCCTCGGCGGGCGTTTATACGCGCGTCGGATCATCGTCGGGCCCAAAACCACGCGGCTGATATTTGATCCCCGCGTTAAGGATGATGAAAGCTTTTTTAAAGAGACCATACCGGCTCTGCTCAATCAAAAAGAGGCCGCCGTGCGCTTTTTGGATCAGGAAAAAGACCTGGCTGTGGCTGTTACCCTAAAAGGGGAAAACAATCAACAACGTTTGGAGTTTGCAAAAAAAGTATTGCAAAGCATCATCCAATAGACCTAATTTAAAATTTGTCAAAATGGAGGTAGAACAGATATGCGTCAATTTTTAGTCGCTCTAGTGGGTTTATTAGGATTAGTGTCCTGTGGAATGTCACCGGATACGGTGGCCGAAGTGGGCGATTTGAAGATAACGCAGGAGGAATATAAGGATGTTCTGTCACGGCGCTTTCCCAAATTAAAAGAGTTTACCACCGTGGATCTGAAGGAAAAACGGGTTGTGCTCAATCAACTGATAAACGGCGTGCTAAAAATAAATGCCGCCCTGGACGCCGGGCTGGATGAAGACCCGGAGATCAACTATAAATACAACCGCCGGCGCACGCGTATCACGACGGATCGTCTTTTTGAACGGATCATCATCGACAGCCTGGTGCCGGAAGAGGAAATCCGCGAGGCCTTTAACAAAAGAAAAGAGCAGCTCAGGGTTAGTCATATTCTGATAGGCTTTAACAGCAGCGAAGTCAAAAACGAAAAACGTGACGGGCGCAATGCCTATAAACTGGCATTGGAAATAGCGCAAAAAGCGCGTAAGGGGCAAAGCTTTGAACAACTGGCCGTTAAATATTCCGATGATCCCTCCGCCAAAACAAACAAGGGCATGCTCGGTTTCTTCACCTGGGGGGACATGGTGCCCGCTTTTCAGGATGCGGCTTATGGCTTAAAGAAAGGTGAGATTTCCGATCCGGTTTTAACCCGTTACGGCTATCATGTTATTTTATTGCACGAGCGCCGGCCCAATAAGGGGTGGAAGGAAAGCCTGTATGAGGCGCAAAAACGGGAGATCAAACATTCGCTGTTTCGAAATTATAATGAGACTGGTATGAAACATTGGCAGGTAATAGTAGAAAAAGAGAAAAAGAAATATCACTATAAACGTATTAATTCTGCAGTTTTGGAATTTAATTCTATCATCAAAGAGTTGGACAAAGGACCGGGATTAAAGCCGGATAATTTTAGTGAAGCGCAAAAGAATATTGTTTTGGTTAAATGGGATGGAGGTAATCTTAAAACAGGAGAGTTAATACTAGCATATGGCAATAATATGGATCGATATAAAGAAGGTTTACTAAGTTTGTCACGCTTAACAAAAGAGGTTGACACACGTGGAGAATCAAAGTTATTTGGATTTATGGCAATACGCTTGGGCATAGATAAGGAACCTGACCTTGCTCGTATTTTAAAGTTGTATAGAAATGCTTTACTCACCCGAAAAATTGAACAAATTGAAATTAGGGATAAGATAATACTCGATCAGGATTCCCTGCGTGCCTATTATGATGCGCATCCTTCGGAGTTTGAACTGCCCGCGGAGATTGAAATTTATCATATATATTGTGAGTCGGAGGCCAAAGCGCAAAAGGTTTACCAAAAAGCCCGGGCCGGGGCGGATTTTAAAGAGTTGGCCAAAAGGTATTCCGATGATAAATTCTATGCCAAGCGCGGCGGATATGCCGGGTTTAAAACCAGGAATGGTATGAAAGGCGTTTCGGAAGTTGCCTTTGAGCACGGCCCCAATGCGCTTATTAAGCCGGTTCCTTACCGGGAAGGCTGGGTCGTGATAAAAACCGGACCTAAAAAGGAGAAGGTGTTACGCAGTTTTGAGAACGCTTATAATCAAATTCGCGTTAAATATAAACAGCTTCGCCTGCGTAAGTTGCGCGAGGCCTGGAACAAGGAACTGAAAGAAAAATATACGGTGCGCATCAATGAAGAATTACTGGAAAAAATATAAGCTGCTACCGGTGTTAACCGGCGCTCTGATTTTGGCTTCCTGTGAAAACGGCCCTCAGGTGCCGCCCGATATGCTGGCTCAGGTTAACGATGCCTTTTTGGTAAAGGATCAGTTGAACGCCCAGGTGCCGGTGGGCTTTTCGGATGAGGAGCGGTTGGCCCTGAAACGCACCCTGATCAAAAAGTGGGTGAACGATGAAATTGTTTACCAGACGGCCCTGGCTGAGGGCATGCAGCTTACTCCGCGCCAAAAGGAGATGGTGGAGCAGTACCGCAAGGCGCTGCTGGCCGAATCCTTTTTGGACAGCCGACTGAATAAGAACTATCGCATAGCTCAAAAGCAGATCGAGGACTATTACGATGAGCATAAGGCGGAGTTTGTCCGCTCCGCGGATGAGGTCCATGTGGTTCACCTGTTTGTGGAAAACCGTGACCGTGCTATTTTCAAGGAGATCGGTGAATCCAAGGATCTGCTGGCTATAATAAAAAAATATTACTTCAATACACGATCGTCGGAAATCATGCCCAATGGCGACCTGGGGTATGTGGAGCGCTCCGTCCTGCCTTCTTTTATTGAAAAGGCTGTTAAAAGGCTGAAGACCGGCGCCATATCTCCGCCGATTAAGGTGAAAGAGGGCTATCACTTTGTGCAACTGCTCGATGCGGCCAAAAAAGGCAGTATCCGCGATCTTGACCTGGTAAAGGATCAGATTGTGTTGCGGTTGAAGTGGCAAAAGCGCCAGCAGGAACATGAACGCCTGCTCGATGAATGGAAACAAAAATTTCAGATACAGACCTATCTGAGTAAAGCGGAATAGAAAGGTATTTTATGAAAAGGACACTTAAACTCCTTCTGGCCTTTATGCTGGCGGCGCAGGCGCTGCAGGGTCAGCAACTTGTGGACGGCATTGCGGTGGTTGTGGGAAAAGAAGTTATTCTGCGCTCCGAGATTGAGCAGCATATGCGTAATTTCCTGATGCAGAACCGCATCGATCCGCAAAAAAATCCGGAAATGGTGGAGCGCATCCGTGTGCGGACCATAAACACCCTGGTGGAACAGAAACTGCTAAAAGAGCAGGCGGCGATTGACACCATAACGGTAGACCCGGAGTATGTGGATCAAAAAGTCAACGAACGTATTCAGTACTTAATTCAACGGGTGGGTTCGGAAGAGCAATTGGAAAAAGCCTTTCGCAGCCCGATGAAAAAAATCCGCAAGGATACGCGTCGGGTATTGGAAGAACAACTTTTGGTGGAAAAGGTGCGCCAATCGCGCTTTCAGAATATTAAAGTATCGCGCCGGGAAGTGGAACAGTTTTATAATCAATATCGCGACAGCCTTCCCCGCTTAAAGGAGAGCGTGGATATCAGCCACATCCTAAAGGTGGTCAAGCCTTCCGCCGAGGCTCAGGCGCGGGCCTATCAGAAAATAGATTCCATAAAAGCCCTGTTGGATGCCGGAGCGGACTTCGCAAAACTGGCCGAGGCTGAGTCCGACGATCCGGCTTCGGCCGTACGCGGCGGCGATTTGGGGCTGATCGGGCGGGGCGAGTTTGTTCCGGAGTTTGAAACGGCGGCTTTTGCCCTGAACGACGGTGAAATATCCGGCATTGTTCAAACCCAGTTTGGCTTTCATATTATTCAAATGATGGAGCGCCGGGGTGAAAAAATCCATACACGTCATATTCTAATCCGGGTGGCGCCCACGGCCGAGGATGAAAAACGTACCGTGGACGAGTTGATGGCAATACGCCGCAAGGCGCTGGAAGACTCCTCCTTTGAAGAGCTGGCCGTTGAGTATTCCGATGATGAGAATGTGAAGCAGGATCGTGGTCATTTAGGCGTTTTTGAAATTGACAAGCTTGTGGTGCCTCAGTTTAAAACCGTGCTTGAAGGGATGAAGCCCGGAGAAATAAGCATGCCTTTTAAAACCGACTTCGGTTATCATATTGTAAAGCTTAACCGTCATATCGCGGCCCGGCCCATGTCCCTGGAGGAGGACTGGCAAAAGATTGAACAGATGGCCAAGAACTTCAAATTGGAAAAAGAATACCGTCAATGGATTGACGATCTTAAAAAGCAGATACCTATCGAAAACAGATTGGATAGTTGATCTGCAGCTCAACGGAGTCCCCCCGGGCAATTATTTTACTATAAAAGTTAAACAAAGCGCCCGGTTAGAGCGAAAATGAGAACTCGTCTGTTTTTTCAATCAAAGACGACATAGATCAATGATACTATTGAGGGGCGGCTTTAAATTGCCGTTATTCATTGTTTTAGTGTGATTAGGATTCCGGGAGCTGATTGAATCTGTACCTCTGCTCTGCCTTCTTTCGCCCGCCGCGGAAGACAGGCGCATAGATGCTTTTGTCCGGCGCGTACCCACCGGCCTGCCATAACAAGGATGCCGGATATCCTAATACAGAATTAATAGCGGGATAGCCATGTATAGCAGGAAGAAAGTAGATAAAGCATGACTGAGCTTTTAGAACGCCTGATGGGCCGGTATGGATACAAGGGACAGGCCGGAGTCCAAAAAGCCTTAAATGAATTCCTGAAGCTTATCAACAGTTCCCGGGACGCATTGGACAGCCCGCGTTCACAGGCCCAATATCATTTACATTTTCTTTCATTTTTCGAAAAAATCAGCGTTAATATCCGCGGTTTTGGCAAGCTGTATTATGCCCTTGCCCGTTCGGACTGGGAGTGGAAACCGGCCGAACAGGATATGACGGTTCCCTTTGAAAAAGGCAGTATACTGGTTAAACAACTGGCCGGGGAGAGCGTCTTTAAGGTTTTTAGCGCCCAAAGCACCGAACAAAAATGGGTTGTTGAAGGGCAGATGATGCCCTCCTCATACTGGTTGTGTCTTTTTAAACTGACCCCTTACAGTTATTTCCTGTTTTCTTATAATAACAGCCAGCCGGAGGCCAAGCGTTTTGTGCGCTTTGTGGACAAGCTGGTCCATACGCTTGCCGGCCTGCAGGAGGAATATGGCCGATCCGGCGAATTGCGGCAGACTATCCGCCAGCTTGAGGAAAAGCTGGTTAAAAAAGAGCAACACCTGGTTAATGTGGAGCGTAATCTGCGCCGCAGGGTTTATGAAATCCATAACCTGCTCGAGGTCAGCAGTGAACTCTATTCTATCCTTAATTTGAACCAGCTTATCAATTCGGCCCTGCTGATAATCGTTGGGCAAATCGGCTGCCAGCGGAGTCTGGCGTTGTTATATGATAACAACCTGCGCCGTTATTCCAAAAAATATGCCAAGGGCGTGGATGCCCTGGAACTCTCGGATTTTGAGCTGGCCGTGGATCATCCCATTATTACCTATTTTGAACACAATCGCCGCGCGGTAACCGTGGAACACCTGCTGGAAAAGGAAGAGTTCCGGCCCTTCGCCGAGTATATGGCTAAAAGAAAAATCGAAGTGCTGGCGCCGATCATCCATAGTGAGCGTGTTCAGGGGATCATCGGCAGCGGCCAGTTGTTGTCCGAACAAAAATTCGGCAAGGACGAGCTTGATATTCTCAATATCCTGATCAACATGATCTCCATATCGGTCAGTAATGCCCAAACCTATGAAGAGGTAAAAAACCTGTCGCTGACCGATGGCATGACCAACCTTAATAATTACCGCTATTTCGAGGATCGCCTGAAGGAAGAAATAAACCGTGCCCGAAGAAATAATACACAGGTTTCGTTGTTAATGCTTGATATTGACCATTTTAAAAATTATAATGATACACTTGGCCATCAGGCAGGAGACGAGGCCTTGCGCAGCGTGGGCTGGATATTGAAAAACGCCGTCCGTGAGGAAGATATTGTAAACCGTTACGGCGGTGAAGAATTTTGCGTGATTCTGCCGGGCATTCCCAAGGAAGTGATCCCCATTCTTGGCGAACGTATACGTTCCAAAATTGACGAGTACCCATTTTACAAGGAAAATGTGCAACCCGGCGGTAAACTGACCGTCAGTCTGGGAGGTTCCTGCTTCCCCAGTGATGCCGACAATTTTGAAGACCTGGTTTACAAGGCTGATCAGGCCCTGTATAAATCCAAGGGCGCCGGACGTAACCGTCTGACGCTTTATAATGAAGAGTAAAGCGAAAAATCCCATTGCTTCAACGGAGAAATTAAATGTCCGATATCGGATTTAATGATGATGTTAATGTCGGCGGTCGTAAGTTTCATGTACAAACCGCAAGCCATTTGTCGCAGGGAACGGCCAGTTGCGAGGTGTTTGAACAGGGCCGTCTGATCAACAAACACTATGTGACCTTTGAGCGTCGCAGCCGGGCCGATGTGGAAAAATTTGAAAATCGTATCCGCAATGTGGTGGAGTCCGTCCATGACGAAACCCTGCAGGAAATAGAACTTATGTTCAGCATCGCGGAAAAGATCAACGGCTTAAAACACGCGCCCTCCCATGTTAAAATGGGTCTGTTGTTTATGAAAAACAATCTCATAAACGACGGTATCCGTCATTTTGAAAAAGCCATTGAGTTAAATAAAAACGAGGTGGATGCCTATAACAATCTGGGCCTGGCGCAAATTCAGCTTAAAAATTACGATAACGCAATACGCACTTTTGAAACAGCCCTGCGCATTAATAAGGACTATCCCGATGTGCACCACAATCTGGGAATGGCTTACTATCTGGAGCGTCAGCACTTTAAGGCCATCGATCATATTCAAACCGCTCTCAGGATGAACCCGGACTATAAGCTGGCCCGGTACAACCTGGCCCTTGTATATCTGGATAGCATTCTGAGTGATAAAAAAGATACCAAGCTTCCTCCGGCATCCATCCGGGCCGAGCGTTCCCTGCAGCAATTGAAGGAGCTCAAGCTTAAGAATATTGCATCGGTGATGAGCAAGGTGCAAAAAGCCTTAAAACAAAAGGATGTAAAAGCGGCCGTCAAGGTTCTGGAAAGCATGCGTGAAAAGGTTTTTCCCGAGGACCTGTATAATCTGATCGGTATCGACTTTTATCTGCGTTTTATGTTTGGCGGAAAGAGCCTGACCAACCGCTCGCTGGTAAAATTTGAACGGGATCTGGCCAAAGCCATTGAAATCCGCGGAGAATATGCCGACCTATGGAATAGCCTGGGTATTGTTCATCTGATACAATGCCGCAATCTCTTTTTGCAGGCTTTGGGAGAGTTTAACCGCGCTCTGGAGATAAATCCTAATTTCGAAAAGGCGCTGAAAAATAAAAAACTTGTTGAAAATGACGGTAAGGAATTTTTAATCTTACTTAGGGCCATATTAAAATAATGATCAGACTTTTTGAATATATACGCAAAAATCGTGGCCGGAGCACGGGATATCTCCTGGGGGGATATGTTGCCCTTGTGACGATTATGGCGTTTGTTCAAAAATTATGGTTTTCCTGGGATAAACCGGCGGTGGTGATTACGATTAGTGGTTTTTCCATCCTTGTGCTGGTTTTATATCATATCACGTGGGACAAAAAGGCTTTTCAGAAAAAGCAGGCCCGCGTTTTCTTTGCCGGTGAGATGCTTCCCCTGCTTATTTTACCCGCTTTTGGTTTTTTGCAAAATCCTCTTTTTCCCCTGGCCTTTTTAGTACTTATTGTCGGCAGTCGTTTTTTGCTGGGGCGCCGGAGCGGCTTTCAGTTAAATGCCGTGTTGATGGCTTCTTTCCTCATGGCGGTTTTTGTGTATAATTATTTTGGCCTTACCACACACGGTTACAGCGAAGCGGCCTTTACCATTCTTTCCGCTATTTTGTTTGATGCCGTCGGCGGTTTCAGTCTCAGTGTAATTGGTCATATCCAGCGTAAAAACAAAGAGTTGGAAAATCGCGAGGAAAATTTAAAAAAGCAGTATCGCCATGTGCGCAAGGAACTGTATCTGAATACGCAGATGGTTCACTCGCTGCATAAGGATGTAAAAAAGAAAAATATCGAGATTAAAAATATCCTGACCATGTCCGGCCAGTTAAATGAAACGGCGGATACCCGTCAGGCGCTGGAATCTTTTTTGTTGACCATTATCGGGCAAATCGGTTCCGACCATGCCCTGATACTGACACGGGCGCGCAGAGAGCATAATTACTACAGCATCCTGGCGGCCAGGGGCTTCCGGGGCAGTTCCGCCTCCAAGGTGCGTTTTTATCTGAACAGCGCCCTGATGGGCTATATGGACGGGGTTTTGGAACCCTTCCCGGTAAGTTCCATCCCCAGGGGCAATCTTTTCTCCGATGAAATTAAACTGCTCAAGCTGTTTGAACAGGATATTTTTTGTCCCATCCTGATAAAAGGACAAATGTCCGGCCTGCTTATCGTCGGTAAAAAAATGACGGGAAAGATGTTTACCCACGAGGATTTAAACCTCATTTCCATTGTGGCCAACCAAACCGCCTTTGTAATGGAACAGGCGCAGTTGACCAGCGAATTCCAGGATATATACTTTAAAACCATTAAGGCCATGATGAAGGCCCTTGAGGCCAAATATGTTTTTGCCCGCGGTCATAATACCCGAACGGCCACCTACGTGAGCAAGGTGGCGGCTAAAATGGGGTTGACACCCAATGAAGTGAAGGAACTGACCTATGGAACGCTGCTGCATGATGTAGGTAAAATCGCCATCCGCGATAAATATTTGCTGGACCCCAAGGTGTTTGGCGAAAACGAGAGTCTGGTCAAGCAGAAAATTCTGGAACATACCCTAAAGGGCGCGGCTATTTTACGCTCCGCCGGATTTGATGATAAAATCGTCGATCTGGCCTTGCATCATCACGAGTCCTTTGACGGTAAGGGTTATCCTCATAAAATTGGAGGCCGGGAACTCGATGACGGCGTACGCATACTGTCGGTCTGTAACACCTTCGACGCCATGACCTCCGACAGACCTCACCGAAAGGCTCTTTCACAGGTAACCGCCCGGGAATACCTGGAGTATAATGCCGGAAAACGTTTTGATACACAGGTGGTGAAAGCCTTTATTGCGCATTTGGATGAATCCCGGCAAATGCAAAAATATAATTAAACAGACTTGATATTTTATAGTATTCTTCCGAATGTGCTATGTGTCACGCATGACATTCCCTAATTCGCTATTATTTAATGTTTTAGATTAATACATTAATACGCAAGGTTAGCCTTTTTATGAAAAAATCATATCTTTCTTTTTGGATATTTTTTATCCTGACTTCCACGCTGGCGGCACAGTCGCTTACAACTCCCCGCGCCCTGTGGCTTTTGGATCGTCCCAACCCCGTTTTACAGGTGGAGGCCGGGATAAACGCGGTCGGCGCTTTAACTGTTTCCGTGGATTCGGTTTATCTGCCGGTACTCATCTCCGTGGAGATTGACGGAGAAATGTTGTGGCTGAAGCAAGCCCCCGGTCTGCCGCAATCGGAAAATACCGTCCATTGGAATGCCACCGAAAAAGGCATTCAATTTCGTCTGGGAGGAAAATACACCGCCGGCAGCCATATTCTTGTTGCCCAATTTCTTGCGGATAAAAAACAGTTGAAAAAGCACAATAGCGTACGCGTACGCTTTGGCGGCGTGGTTGCCCGTGGGAATGATGTGGCGTCGCTGCAATTAGCGGTTCCGCCCGCGTTGGGTTCCGGGAGGGGCGCAAAATGAAATTTCCTTCCCTGAAAGCTTTTTTAATAGCGCTTCTTGTAGGGCTAATGCCGGCCATGGCCTCCCAGGGCGGGAACGATACCTTCGGTTATATGTGGACCACGTCCCTGGTATCGCCTAAAACCGACTTTAATTGGGTGGATATCAAGGATGGCAACGCTCTTTTTTTTGGCGCCATTGATAATCAGGTGTCAACGACCATAGCCTTGCCTTTTACCTTCTATTTTTACGGCAAACCACATAATCAAATTTATGTATCGGCCAATGGATGGGTCTCCTTTCAGGACCCGGGTACCACCACCGATCCCCAGCCTGACAACCTGACCCTGCCCAATGCCCTGGCTCAGGATTCGATGATGGCGGTTTATTGGGACGACCTGAGTGGTACTTCATCCGAATTAGCCAATGTATATGTCAAAACTCTGGGAACTGCTCCCTACCGGCAATATGTGATTCAGTGGGATTTGCCCAATATTACAAATTTTATTGAGTTTCAGGTCATTCTTTATGAAACGACTAATCTGTTTAAGTTCCAATATGGAAAAATCGACCTGTCTACCGACCCGGGGGCAAGCGCCACCATCGGCTTGCAGGCCACATCCACGGAAGCGCTGCAGTACGCAGCCAATACGGCTTTTTCCGTCGATTCCTACTTCGCCATTTTATGGAGTGGTAAGCGTGTTAACGGTACCGATGCTTCCATAACGCCCACTTCCGGCGATGTCAACTCAACGGTTAAGTTTACCTATACCTTTAACAATATTAACCCCCTGGGTACGGACTTAATGGGAAAGCTGGATCGCTTTTCCATTGCCACCCCCTTTGTGGCCGATCCCGTGGTCAGCTCCATAAAAATAAACAGCGGCGTGGCGGCCATTCAAAACTCAACCGCCGCCCCGACGGACAGGGGCTATGCCACCTGGAGCATGGTGGCCGATTCCCTGGTCATTCAAACGGCAACCATGGAAACCATCGATTCTTTGGTTGTTACTTTTTATCAGGATCTGCCCTCCAGTGTAAGTACCGGTAATGCTTATGTTTCCAGTGTGGATGCCGTTCTCGATTCCTCTTCCATCCAGTTGGCCAATGATGCCGGCTGGTCGGTCAATGTTACCGGAGCCACGGAACCGGTGGATTATTATGAATTTTCACCTTCCACGGATCAGACGATCACGGCGGGCGGCAACGTCAGCTACACGGTAACGGCCCGCGACCGTTTTGGAAACGCGGTGGCCAATACGGACAGCATCATTTTCAGCGCTTCGGGCTCTTCGAGCGCCACATTCAGCCCCTCGGCGCGGCTGGCCTTTGCCAACAGCAGCACGGTCAGCGTATCGGTAAGCGACACGGTCACGGGCAGCTTCACGGTTAAGGCGGTCAAGAAGACCGACAGCAGCGTCAGCGGCACCAGTGGTTTGGTAACGGTCAATCCGGGCAATGTGTCGAGCATCAGCATCCTTTCCAGCACCTCCTCGATCACGGCGGGCACGACGCGTCTGTTACAGGCGGCGCTGTTGGACGTCTACGGCAACCGCGTGGGCGCGGACA
>JALXBH010000194.1 GCA_026991535.1 Calditrichia bacterium
GGGGTCTTCCCCGGCGTCCAGCATGCGCGCCAGCCAGTAAACAGCAGCGTCGGGGTCGCTACCGCGCACACTTTTTATAAAAGCCGATATGGTATCATAGTGATAGTCGCTTTTTTTGTCATAGGGCAGGGTCAGACCACTGGCGGCATCTTCTATCAACGCGGCGGTAATGTCCATCTCCTCCCCCGGGGGCAACATGTTACAGGCCGCCTCCAACAGGTTCAGTGTTTTCCGCGCGTCCCCGCCGCCCAAAAAGAGCAGCGCTTCCATACCGCTTATCTTTATCTTCCGCTGTTTTAAAACGGGGTCCTCCTTCAGGGCGCGCTCGATGATTTTTTGCAGGTCTTCCTTTTGCAGGGTTTGCAGGGGCAATACCCGGCAGCGGGAAAGCAAAGCGGAGTTAACCTCAAAGGAGGGGTTTTCCGTGGTGGCGCCGATCAGGATGATAATGCCCTGTTCGGTGGCGTGCAACAGGGCATCCTGCTGGGCCTTGTTAAAACGGTGGATTTCATCTATAAATAAAAGAGTCGCTTTCTGATGAAAAGAAAATTTCTGGCGGGCGCGACCGATGACCTCTTTTACATCCTTAACGCCGGAGCTGGTGGCGGAAAGCTCGATCATTTCCAGACCAACCTCGCCGGCCAGGATACGCGCCAGGGTGGTTTTGCCCACGCCGGGCGGTCCCCATAAAATCAGGGAGGGTATGTGGCCGCCACGTAGATTTTTGGATAAAAAGCCATCCGGGCCCAAAACCGCGTCATGACCCACCACCTGCTCCAGCCGCCGGGGCCGGCAGCGTTCCGCCAGAGGCCGGTTGAGGGATTGTGACGCCTGCTGCTGAAAAAGATCGGATGTGGAGGTCATAGGTTGCCTTTAGCGTATTGCCGCTTTCCACAAATTCAGAAAAACCGTGTTGTCATCCGCCGTGGCAATGATCAGCTTGTTTAAACCGGGCTTCAGATAGCGGGAAAGCGTTACCGTTTCATAGGTATTTTCCCCGGCGGCGGAAAGATCATTCTTCACCGTCATATGATCACGCACCACGCTGTTGTTTAGAATAACGCGATAACGCGCCTTGCCGCCAATCACCAGCGGATATTTTTCCCTTGAATTGTAAATCCACAGTTTCAGCACGATATCTTTGGTGATATTCAGCGGCGAGGGTACCTGAAAGTAAAGCTCCAGGGCGTCGCTGCCCGGTGGATTGCGGTACTGAAAGGCAAAACCCATCTGCCAGGCTGTGCCCAGGCCATTGGGCATCTCTACCACCTCCGGGGCGTTTTCCGTGCTGCGCTTAAACTCTATGCCTTTTACTATATAACCGGGAATCAGACGCACGGGCCCGTAGCTGTCACGGATATTGCCGGGGGTCATGTCCACACTGAGTCGGATACCATAGCTGAAGTTAAAGCTGTTTTCAAGCTCGTCCCTGATTTCTATGGTTTGGGCCGGAGGGGTGTAAAAGCCCTTAACATCGCCAAAGGTGATCGTATGTTTACCCAGGGGCAGTTTGCCGGAATAGCGTCCCACGGCCAGTTTTTTACCATCAAGAAAGAGCGGGGCGTTTTGAGGTTCAACGGCTATTACCGTCGGTCGAAGGGTGGCCGAAAGGGTAAACTCTGCCTGGGCCTTGCGCCGATCCTTGTTCAGTTCCACCACCCTCTCCTTGGGATAGGCCTTGTAATTCTCCAACTCCACGCGGATAACATGACGGCCAAAGGGAATTTTCTGCAAAACATAATCAGTTTGAAAGCCGGTCGGGCGGCCGTTTAAAAAGATACGCGCGCCGGGCACATTGGTATTCACTTCGATCAATCCCAGTGAAGAGGCGGAAACACGGCTCTCTTTTTTACGGGTGGGGCGCATGGAAAAGCTCAGCTCCACCGTGTCGCCCGCCGCCAGGGAAAAGGTATGAAAACCCGGCGTCGGCAAATAGTAGTCATGCTTTAGGGTAATAGTATGGTCGCCTTCGGGCAGTTGCACATAAGGCGTATCGCCTAAAACACCCCTAAAGTCACCATCCACATAAAGTCCCGCCTCCGGATGCGGGGCCACAACATGCACCACGCCGTTTTTTCCGCTCATGGCCTTCAGTTGAAAAGAGATGCTTACCGTATCTTCCGCCGCAACTTCTATTTCCAGCGAATCGGGGGATGTTGTATAACCGGAGGCCAGGACGGTCAGTTCATGCCGGCCTTCGCTGACGGGATAGGGCACACCGGGAGAAAAGCCCACCGCCAGGTTCTGATCGATATAGAGGCTGCCTTTTACCCCGCCGGTTTCCACCAGAACATAGCCCCGGGGCGTTTCCGGCTGCAAACTTTGCCAGCCGGCATAAAGGCCGCCCAGAACCAACAATGCCGCCGCGCCCGTCAATATCCTTCTTAGCAGAATTTGCCGCGGCGTATAGTAGCGCTCCATAAACTCGTCCTGGTTTTCAAACTCCTCGGGAGTCATCCAGGCCGTTTCACCGATATGGTTTTTATATTTATAGTAGCCCTTCAACTGACTGTAAAAACGGTCCTGCTCTTCTTCATAGATTTTCTTTTCCAGATCATCGGCAAAGGCTTTTTTGTTGGCCTGCATATGCGCCTTATAGGCCTCAATACGCTTTCGGGCATCTTCCTCAAACTCGGTGCGCAGCTTATCAATCATTTGTTGAATTTCAGCAGTATCGGGGATTTTTACCCGCGGGCCGCCAAACCACTTGTTGCGCAACCGTTCCCAAAAACCTTCTTCCACCGGAAAAAACTCGAACTCCTCTTCCATCTCCAGCGGCGTCAGCCAGCGGATCTGATTCAGATGGTTTTCGCATTTTACAAATTCGGGATGGGCGCCGTAAACCTCTTCTTCCAACTGCCGCCGGATATAGGTTTCGATGAAGTAAGACTCATTCACCGGCTGAGCCATGGGCTGGGCCTGCTCCACGGTTTCCTTGGTCTTGCTTTTGCGTTCGCTGTGCTTACGCTCCAGCTCTTCCCTGATTTTTCGTCTTAGTTCTTCTTCGTTGAATTTATTATCCGCTGCGCTCATAGCTTATTTTTTACCACTTATATTGATAGTCGATATGGATTTCTTTTTTTTCATTCGCGGGCAGTAGCATAACCATCCTGATGCGGCCGTTGGCAATTCCGGTCACCTCAATGTCACTTTTTAGCACCTCCACCTCAGTCCGATTCGGAAAAGATTCCCAAATCTCCAGCCTTACGGCCTCTTTTTTATGATTATGCAGAGTATAGCTGACCCGCTGCCGTTCCATATTTTTTGCCGGGCGTTCCACCCGTTGCTGCCGGCTGGCGGAAATATCAAAGGCACTGCCCAGAACCAGTTCCACCTGCGCCCCTCGCGGCGTATGATCCATGGATTTTTCACCGATAAAAACCGGCTCGCCCTCATCCTCTTTAAAGACGCGCACCTTCCCCGCCGGAAGCGGACGGCCCGGACCGCTTTTTTTATCGTTTTTAAATGTCAGCAAAACATTAACCTTGTCCGGGCGCTCGGCATACAGGCGGTATCGTTTGGTCACCGCCACCACCTGCTCCGGAAAAAGCGGCATTTGCACGCTTTGCCCGTCGGGTAAATCCGTTGAACGGTTTATGGTATAAAGGTGAAAATCAAAAAAACTCTTTTCACCCGCCGCGGGGAGCACCCTGTCCATGGCTCTCAACTCATAGCCGCGACCGCCGCGTATCTTCTCTATATTTACATCCCCCGCCAAAAGTTTAATCCGCGCCTGCTGATAGTCGCGGCCGCTGTTGTTTTCCAGGGTAACGCGGGAGGAGAGTCGCAGCTTATCTTCCCGCGCGGAGAGCAGCGCCACATAGTCCGCGCTCCAGTTCAGCCCATGGGTCAGATAGGACAGGCGGAAGTTCTTTTTTCCGGCCCGGTCGGTCTTAAGCCGCCAACGCAATTGCGGTTCCATCTGCAGGGGCCGGGTGGCCGTTTCCCCCGCGGGGATGACCACGCGCAGGGCTTTGCTTCTGGGGATCATTTGATAATCACCGTTGCTGTCGCGTAACACAATCATTGCCGGCGTCGCCGAAAGCAGGGTTCCGGCAATAAGGCCCATTTCCGGGTGAACCAGCGTTATTTTTTTATTCAGCGCCCGCTTTAGCAATTGTTCCTCCGGCCGCGGCCTGGCTTCAAAGGTTTGTTCAACAATTTCAAAGCCGCCGCCGTCGGTAAATACACTGGAAGGGATCAGTTGCCCGGCCACGTTTTTCAGAATAACCGACTGTTCCCCGCTTTTTAAGTCCAGTTCGCGCGATTCCCGCACCAGACCGATATTCCTGGTGGTCAGCGACAGGACGGTTTGGCCCGTCAGGGGGGTAAGGCCGGTCAGACCGGCCAGAGCGGTTAAAAGAAATTTATTGAAACTTCTCATAGTTCGCCTTCACTTTCTCCAGGTTTTCGCGGATGGCTGCCAACTTTGCCTTTTCACCTTCCACCACATGCCGGGGCGCCCGTTCGGTGAAGTTTTTATTTTCCAGCTTGCGGGATATGCCCGTCACCAATCCTTCAAGGCGCTTCATCTCCTTTTCCAGGCGGGCGCGTTCTTTTTCCACATCAATCAAACCTTCCAGCGGGACAAAAAGTTCAACCCCGCGTACCACCGCCGTGGCACAATGGGCCTTGTCCAGGGTGTCATCCGTCTTCCGGATTTCCTCCACCCGGGCCAGAGTGTTAAAGTGTAAGGCATTTTCCATAATCCCCCCCAGAGCCTTCTCCTCTCCACTGATATAGAGGATCATCGTTTTGGCCGGGGGTACATTCATCTCCGTGCGCATAGTGCGCAGGGCACCGATAGCCTCCTGCACAAAGGTCATGGTCCGCACGGCATCGCTATCCCTCAAGGTTTCGTCGGCTTGCGGCCAGGGGGATATCACGATGGAGCTTTCTTTCTCCGTCCTGAAATAATTCCAGATCTCCTCGGTGATAAAGGGAATAACCGGATGCAGCAGCTCCATGGTTGTTTTCATCACATGAGCGGCAACACGTTGGGCGGTTTTTTTGTGTTCCGGCTTTTCCGCGCGGTACAGGCGCGGCTTGATCATCTCCAGATACCAGTCGCAATAATTACCCCAAAAGAAGTGATACACGCTTTCCAGAGCGTCATGAAAACGGAACTGATCCAGGTTGCGCGTTACCTCGCGGATGGTATCCTGCAGGCGGCTTAAAATCCAGCGGTCGGCCGTTTCCAGATAATCCGCGTACTCTTCAAAGCCGGTGCTGAAATCCTCATCCAGATTCATGCTTAAAAAGCGGAAGGCATTCCAGATTTTATTGGAGAAGTTGCGTCCGGTTTCAAAGCTTTTTTCGCTAAGGTTCAAATCCTGCCCCTCGGCGCTCATCATGATCAGCGTAAAACGCACGGCATCGGCGCTGAACAGATCCACCATCAGCAGGGGATCGATGCCGTTGCCCAGGGATTTGCTCATCTTGCGTCCCTTTTCGTCACGGACGATGCCGTTGAAAAAGACATTTTCAAAGGGTATTTCTCCCCGGAATTCCAGGCCGGCCATGATCATGCGCGCCACCCAGAAAAAGATGATATCGGGACCGGTCACCAACGTGGAGGTAGGATAGAAATAGTTCAGTTCCGGGGTTTCGTCGGGCCAGCCCAGGGTGGAAAAAGGCCACAGTTGCGAGGAAAACCAGGTATCCAGCACATCGGGGTCCTGCGTCCACTTTTCATCCGGGGTGGAGGGGTCATCCACGCACACCTTGACTTCACCGGCTTCATTGTACCAGGCCGGGATGCGATGGCCCCACCAAAGCTGGCGCGAAATACACCAATCGCGGATATTGTTCATCCAGTGGCGGTAGGTGTTTTCAAAACGGCCGGGAGGGTGCAGTTTTACCTTGCCCGACTCCACCGCCTCCAGGGCCGGTCGGGCCAGCTCTTCCATTTTTACAAACCACTGTTCGGAAAGATAGGGCTCGATCGGTACATGGGAGCGGTAGCTGTGGCCCACGGCGTGGGTATGCTCTTCCACCTTAACCAGTTGTCCCATCTCCTCAAGCGCCTCAACAATTTTTTTACGCGCTTCAAAACGATCCAGACCGGCCAGAAACTCCGGTACCGGCAGTTCATCGCTTCTTTCACTGCCCTTAACTTTTTGACACACCGGCAAAACGTGCCCGTTCTTATCCAGCATGATGATCTGATCCAGATTGTGACGCCGACCCATCTCAAAGTCATTGGGATCATGAGCCGGAGTGGCCTTTACAAAACCGGAACCAAACTCCTTATCCACATGGCTGTCGGCAAATATCTTAACCGGCCGGTTTACAAAGGGAATAATCACCTCGCGCCCGATCAGGTGCTGCTTGTCTTCGTCATCGGGGGCGATGGCCACGCCGGTATCGCCCAAAAGCGTTTCCGGCCGGGTGGTGGCCACGGTGATGGTTTCATCGGAGTCCTTAAACTTATAGGTGATATGGTAGAGCTTACCCCGCACCTCCTTATGATCCACCTCGTCATCGGCCAGGGCCGTGCCCGAGGCGGGGTCCCAGTTAACGATGCGCTGCCCCTTATAGATCAGCCCTTTGTTGTAGAGTCGGATAAAGACTTGTTGCACGGCACGGGAAAGTCCTTCATCCATGGTAAAGCGTTCGCGCTCCCAGTCCAGGGAACAGCCCAGCTTTTTAAGCTGCTCGGTGATGGTGCTGCCATGTTTCTCCTTCCAGGCCCATACCCGCTCCAGAAAAGCCTCCCGGCCCAGATCGTGACGGCTCTTGCCTTCCTTTTTTTTCAGATCGCGTTCCACCACGGCCTGGGTGGCAATGCCCGCGTGATCGGTACCCGGCACCCACAGGGCCTCGAAACCGGCCTTGCGCTTATAGCGGATCAGGATATCCTGAATGGAATTGTTAAAGGCATGCCCCATGTGCAGCCGGTCGGTCACATTGGGTGGCGGAATGACGATGGTATAAGGCTTTTTTTGCGGGTTTACCCGGGCATGAAAATAGCCTTTCTCTTGCCAGACGGCATACCACTTGTCTTCCACATCTTTCGGATTATAAACTTTTTCAATCGTCTTAGGCATTCGAAATAACTCCTGCTAAAAAAGATTCCTTTCCGGGTGGAAAGAATCCGTCGGAATAGAATAAATACAATATGGATAAACCTTGGAATATAGTGCTTTTAGGCATGTAAATAAAATAATTGTATACCGGAAAAATACGGACGGCCCGTACTTTATGCGCCGGAGGGGAGATGGTCATTCGCGCCCGTTTACACCTGTCTCCGCGGGGGCAGCTTATTTTAATACGCTTCTTGGAAATTATTACTCATTTTTTATAAAAGTTCTACGACTATAGGCATAAACATGGTGTTACACATAAGATGTGAATAGAGGAGCGTTCCCGATGTTTAAAAGACTTCTGGTCATTCTTTCAGTTTTTTTAACCGTAAACAGTTGTCAACTGCCCGAACCGTCGGATATCGTGCCGCCGGTAACCCTGCTTCTTTTCCCCTATGACGGGGCGATTATTTCGGAGAATATCCAGGCACGCATTGAAGCCACCGACGCCGAAGCCGTGGTCAAGGTATCCCTTTATCTGGATGGCAACCTGGTGGGCACGGCGACCAAGGAGCCTTTTTTGGTCGATATGGATATTACCGGCCTGCAGGATAAGCAGGAACATGTGGCCCAGGCCACGGCCGAAGACAAGGAAGGCAACATAGGTTATTCCCCGCTGGTAAGATTCATCATCAGCGACAGCGACGACATTATTCCGCCGTCGGTGTCCCTGCTCAACCCCCAGCCGGGACAGGTGGTGGCCGGCATGGTGCGCATCACTGCCACCGCCGTGGATGAACGCTCCATACAGAAAGTGGCCTTTTTTATCGACGGTGATTCCGTGGGGCTGGACGCCAGCTACCCCTATCATTATAACTGGAACAGCCTGCCCTGGGCCGATTCGCTGAGCCATGTGATTTATGCCAAGGCCTTTGACGGCGGCGGCAACAGCACCATTTCCGCCCCGGTTACCGTGAGTGTTTTTCCCAGCAGCGATCAAACCGCCCCCAGCAGCCAGATCACCTATCCGCTGGAAGGGCAAACCGTGCGTGATACGGTAGAAGTGCGTGTGGAAGCCTCCGACAACAAGGGCGTCTCCCTGGTTGAGCTTTATATCGACGGCGTTTATTACGGCAGTGACTCCAATGCCCCCTACGCCTTTAGCTGGGATACCGCTCCCTATCTGGACGGCCAAAGCCATTCCCTGTTTACCAAGGTCTATGATCTTTCCGGCAACAGTTCCCAGTCACCCATTGTCACGGTTTTGGCCATCAGCGACAGCACCGTTGACGTAACGGCTCCCATTGTTTACCTGGCCAGCCCCCTGCCGGGACAGGTGATTTACCAGCCCATAACCGTGGCCGCCGAAGCCACCGATGACGGAACCATTGAAAAGGTGGAGTTTTATTTTGACGGCCAATTGCTGGCCACGGACAATACCTTTCCCTACAGCCTGAACTGGGACCCGACGAGCATCGCCGATAACAGCAACCACAGCCTTTATGCCCGCGCCTATGACGCCGGCGGCAATGTCGGTTCATCCGGCCTGACCACCATTTTCCTTTCCACCGGGAACTCAAATGACCTGACGCCGCCCACCGTGGCCGTGCTCTATCCCCTGGCCGGTATCGTCGTCAGTGGTACCATAACCGTCAGCGGTGACGCGCAGGATAATGAAGCGGTGACCAAGGTGGAATTTTATATCGACGGTCAGCTTAAGGCCACGGACACTTCACGGCCCTACAATTACTCCTGGAATACGGCCGCCTACGCCGACGGACAGTTACATTCGGTTTATCTGAAAGCCTATGACGCCGCCGGTAATATCGGCAGTTCGGCCGTGGTTACGGTTACCGTACAGTAGCAGACCCTTTATAGCGACAAAAGCCCCGCCACGCCGGGGCTTTTTTTATTACTGACCCTGGCCCATACCTGGGTACCAGGGCACTAAGAAAAGATTATCTGTTTTCTTTTTTTTGGTGGCCCTCCCGGCACCGCTCATCTAAAAACTTTGTGTCTTTGAGATTTTGTGTAAAAATAAGACCGGTGGTATTTGCCAGAAGATTAATGGTAGCCCAGCTTTTTATCCCGGCGAAAGGCAACCAGATCCACAACCAGCTCCGTTAACTTTACCAGCCAGAACAGACACAATACAATCAGGGCCACGGGCGCATAATCCCCGTAGTAGAGATATTGCAGCATGCTGTAACTGAGATGCCCCTGTACATTCAGGGCCATTTCGGTAATGATCAGGCTGCTGATCAGATAAGCGGCCTGTTCCTTTAGGGTTTGCGTATACTGATAATGGGCATTTTCATAAATAACACCCAGGACATGTCCGGGAAAACGCTTGTTCCAGTGCAAAAGCTGTTTCCGGAAGATTCCGTTTTTTTTATTAAAAGCATAACTGTCGTGCATCTGCTTAACACGCGCCAGATCGACAAAGCCTTTGCGGCTTTCACTGTTCAGAAATGTATAAAACTTATGGGTATACGTGATAAGCATGCCGTTGGAAATCACCCCCAGCAGGATAACAAAAAGAAACATGTCCGAGTCAAAGCGGCTTTTAAAGGAATAGGCCAGCACATAAGCCGGAGAAAACAAAACCGCATAGGCGAAAAAGCGGCCCAGGGGCCGGCCAAGGGCCGCGGGCAAGGGTTTAAAGTAAGTCCACAGGGTCTTACCGCTCCAATGGCGGGGCAGGTTAAAAAAGGCCGCTCTCAGCCGCTCGCCGTCTGACGGTCGGTTCTGTTGCTCCCGTATAAAGCGCAGCGTGCCCAGGGTAAGCGCCCCGTAATAGCTGATCAGCAGGGCGCAGATAAAAATCAGGCTGAAAACAAGAAACATTTCCAGAATATGTTTTACGGTGCCGCTGTCCAGGGTGCGTATCTCCTGTTGACCCCGTGCCTGTTCCAGACGCTGCTGCCTGGCCGCCTGCTTCAGTTGCTCAATCAACCGCAGGTGTTCGCCTTCCCGTCCCGGTTCATAATAGTCCAGCATTTCCTTTAGCAAAACCCGGTCGGCCTCGTCGCCGACATCCAAAAAGGAGAGTGTTTCCCATTGACGTAAGGCCGTTTTTTGCGGATCGCTTTGCGGGCGGTTCAGGCGGACGATCAAAGTCCCCAGGAGCAGGGTAACCGCCAACAGCGAAATAAAGTGTCTGCCGAACATCTTAATCATCCGCACCCTCACCGATAACAAGCGTTTCTCCGCGACGCCGCGCCTGGTAGTTGTAGCTTTCCGCCCAGGCCGTCATCTCCTTAAAAAACAGTTCAACCGTTTCCCGGAAAGGAACGGCAAGGTGCGGCTTTTCCAGGGCAATCGTCCATCCTCCGGCCTCATGGCTTAGCTTCCATTGCGGGGCGGGACGCGTGCTTCTGTTTTTACTTTGCAGATATTCCGCCAAAAGCCGGTACTTCCGGTTATACCAGCCGATGCGTTTATTTAGCTCACGCTCAAAAAACACCATTTGCCCCGGCGCGGTATCGCCGTTCACGGTCTTTGTTAAATGCCGCCTTGCCGCGCGGGCAATCCAGACATAGCGCCGTTGACCGGGCAGATAGGCATACAGATATCCCTTATAGCGGAAAAGAAGCTCCAAAACCGTCCCGGCCGGCAGATAGTCGCCCTCTATAAGCGCCCGGCGCGGATTGGCGGTAATCGCCCCGGCGCGGACGCGGCCCGAAGCGCCGACCGTAAGCGTGTCCGCCCGGGGCAGGCAGTTTTTAAAATAAAACAGCGGCGTTGGATAGCGGAGACGCGGACGGCCCGAATCGTTCAGGGCGACCGAAAAGTCCTGCCTGAAATCGGATACGCGGCTGACCCGGGTAAAGCCGTCGGCCCGCACAACATCCGCCTCGGTGATACGCCAGGGACTGAAGGCGGGATAAAGCGCCAGGCGGTTCAAGGGTACGGGCTGTTGATATTTATCGTACAGTTGCAGGGCTTTTGCGTCTTTTACCACAAAAACATCCGCGGATCGGTTGCCGGCCATCAGGCCCGCGCATAGAAGAAGTGTTAAACAGATGTAACCTTTCATGGCCCCGCGAGTATAGAATTAATATTGCGATTCGTTTTTAAACTAAAATTTATTAACATTCAATCAAAAGAAAAATAAGGATCAGGGAATGGCATTTTTAGGCAAGGCGCTCGGCGCCGGATTCGGATTTGTTTTGGGCGGGCCCATCGGGGCCATATTGGGCGGCGTGCTGGGTCACGCATGGGATACCGAGAACACACGCACCCGTTATCAGCAGACCGGCGACAGTTGGCCGGAAGTGGAAGACACCTTTGACCGACAGGTACTGTTTTATACGGGACTGGCTTCTCTGGCGGCAAAAATGGCCAAGGCCGACGGCCGCGTTACACGGGATGAGATCGAAGCCTTTGACCGCTTTTTGAGCTTTGATCTGGGACTCGAGGCGGATGAGCGGCGCAATATCGCCCGTATCTTTAACGAGGCCAAAAACAGCCCGGAAGAGGCCGCGGCCATTGCCCTGCAGTTTAAGCAGCTCATCGGCTACCAGCATGAGGTGCTGGACATGATGCTGGAATTGTTGTTTAAAATCGCCCTGGCCGACGGCGAGCTGCACCCCAATGAGGAAAATTTTTTACAACAGGTGGCCACCGTGTTTGGCTTTAACCACATGCAGTATCAAAATATCCGTGCCCTGTATGTAAAAGAGGATGACCGCCCCTATAAAATTTTAGGTGTCGACCGGGGGGCCTCGCCGGAAGAAATTAAACAGGCCTACCACAAACTGGTACGCGAGTATCACCCGGATCGCCTGCAGGCCAAGGGCGTGCCCGAGGATTTTATAAAAATTGCCAATGAGAAGATGGCTGAAATAAACAGCGCCTACGACCAAATAAAACGTGAACGTAACTTTTAGAGGTGTATCATGGAAAATGAAGAGATGAATAAGCAACAGGCGGACTTTTATCAGCAGCTACGGATAAAGATCGCCAACTACCTGGAAAGAAACCATATTCAATACGGCGATATTCTTTTGCTGGCGCCCGACTTTTTCCATCTGCTGGTGCGGCTTTCCCTGGATAAGCGGGTGGATAACAATAAAAAGGCCAAGCTTTTTCTGGCCATCTCCTACTTCATTTCCCCCATCGATCTGTTACCGGAGGTGATACTCGGCCCGGTCGGTTATCTGGACGATGTGGCCCTGGCCGCCTATATTCTCAACGACTTCATCAACAACAATGACAGCGACCTGCTCTATGAACACTGGGCCGGTTCCAGTGATGTGCTGGCTTCCATACAAAACACACTGACCCTGGCCAACCAGTTTCTGGGTGAAGGCTTATGGAAGCGGATAAAGAGAAAACTCGGTATTTTTTAACCATGCCGTTCCCCTCTCTTAGCCGGCTGCATGAAAGCATCTCCACCCCGGCGCTGCTGATTGACGCCGCGCGGATGGATAAAAACCTGCGCGGGATGCAGGCCGCGGCCAATGCCCGTCACGTGGCCCTGCGGCCGCATATAAAAACCCATAAGGCCCCCGTTCTGGCCCGGCGGCAAAGGGAACTTGGCGCCCGGGGCCTTACCGTGGCCAAGCTGAGCGAGGCGGAGCTGTTTGCCGGCGAAGGTTTTGATGATATTTTCATGGCCAATCAGCTTACGCAAAAGGCCAAGGCGCCCATGCTGAATAAAGTCCGGCAAAGGGCCCGCCTGATCCTCGGTATCGACCATCCCCGGCAGGTTACCCTCCTGGAAGAGATGCTTTCATCGCCGGGGCCGCCGCTGGAGGTGCGTATCGAGATAGACAGCGGTTTCCACCGTTGTGGCATTGAGCCGGAGAGCGACCTGCTTGTGGATGTGGCCCGTCTGATCCGCCAAAGTCCCGCCCTGACTTTGGAAGGGGTTTTTACCCATGCCGGTCAGGCTTACGGCGCGCGATCCCCGAGGGAAATAAAGGACATTGCCGCCCGCGAAGCGGCCTCGGTAACCGCCGCGGCCGCACGTTTAAAAAAGATCGGCATTGAAATTGCTACAATCAGCGTGGGTTCAACACCAACGGCCAAAGAGGTGATTCGTCATAAAGGCGTTACGGAGGTGCGGCCCGGAAACTATATTTTTTACGACCGGATTCAACATGCCCTGGGCTCCTGCCGGGCGGAGCAGCTTGCTTTGTATGTTTTGGCCACCGTGATAGCGCAGCCCGGCCCGGCACAAATCGTCTGCGACGCGGGCAGCAAGGCCTTAAACGTGGAAACGGGCGCCCACGGCATGCATCTGGTGAAAGGTTATGGACAACCCATGAACGTAAAGGGTACGCTGACACGGCTTTCGGAGGAACACGGCATCATCGGGCTGGAACAACCGGAGGAGATCGCCATCGGTTCGCCGCTGCTGATCGCTCCCAATCATGCCTGTGTGGTGGCTAATCTTTATGATTTCTATCATCTCGCCGATGGTGAATCTGTGCAGATCGTGCCCATTTCAGCCCGGGGAAAAAGCAGGTAGCTTGCATGAAAACCGTTTATAAACGCATTATACTGACCCTGATCCTTTTTATAATGATTCTAACCTTTGCCGGGGTTTTAATCTACAATACCTATCAGGATCTGGGTAAGGATCTGATCCGGCGCACGGCCCTGCTGATCGGCGATTCGGTGAGCGATATACTGGCCAATGCCGCCGACAAGGATCTGGAATCGTTGACCCCCGGTGAAAAACGGCGTCTGCGCCGCCTGATGCGCTCGCTCACCTCGGAAGAGGGCAATATCATCCACATTCTGCTGATCAGCGACAAGATGCGCATTTTGCTGAGCAGCGACCGCGCCGTGGAGGGACGGGAATACACCTCGCCCGAGGAGCTGAAAAACCTGCAGGGCAACCAACCCAAGGTAATCACCAAAACATGGGATGATTCCATCCGCGTGGTGGATGTGATCCTGCCGCTGATGCGCGAGAAAAACGCCGTGCACGGCTATCTGCGCCTGGTGCTTTCGCAAAAGGAGATTCAGAATGTCTTCGGCGATATGTTTTACATATTCGTACCCATCGGCCTGGTGATGCTGCTGTTGATCGGCTTTTCCATCTACTTTATCTCCCGCGCCTATACCAAGCCGCTGGAATCGATCGAGGCCATGGCCGAAAACATCGCCCAGGGGGATTACAGCTACCGCATCAATTACGAACGCAAGGATGAATTCACCGATACCTTTTCGCGCATCGATAAGTCGCTGGAACAGGTGAACGTGATGAAGGAAAGCTATAAGAAGACCGAGAAACGCATTCACGCTCTGATGCAGGCCGTGGATGAAAGCATTATTCTGCTGGACGCCGGCGGCGATGTGGTCGGTTATAACGAGGTGGCGGTGGAGCTGTTTCAGTGTCCCGTGGAGATGCTGTTTGAAAGCCACTTCCATCAGATCAAGCAGATGAACACGGAGCTGCAGGCCCTGGTGGAGCGCAGCTTTAAGAATGAGCAGAACGCCTTCGGCCATGAGCTGAACCTGTGGCTGCCGGACGGCCGTAATGTGCTGGCCCGGGTGACCACCTTTCTCCTGCGCGAGGAGAACGCCGTCAGCGGCATGCTGCTGACCATCAAGGATCAGAAGCTGCTCAATGAATTGCAAAACAATCTGCAGCGGTCGATGAAATTCGGCGTTATCGCCAGCCTGGCCAGCTCCATCAGTCATGAGATAAAAAACCCGCTCTCCTCCATGGCCATCCATGCCGAGATCCTCAATATGCGTCTGGAGGATGTGGAAATTGAAAACAAGGAAGCCCTGAACAAATCGCTGGATGTGCTGCAAAACGAGGTCAAGCGGCTCAACCGCATCATCAACCAGTTCTTTAATCTGGCGCGTATCAAAAAGACCGATCTGAACGCCATCAATATCAACGCCGTGCTGGAGGATGTGATCACCCTGGTCAGCCAGCAGGCTATCGAGCGCAACATAAAGATCGATACGGACTTTTCCGACGGGATTGAAAAGATTTACGGCGACCCCGACCAGTTGAAGCAGGTTTTTCTCAATATCGTGCTCAACGCCTTTCAGGCCATCCATAACGGCGGCACGGTAACCATGGGCACGCAAATGAACGGCGCCCATCTGGAGGTGCGGATAAAGGACGACGGCTGCGGCATGACCCCGGAAGTGCAGGAAAGGCTGTTTGAGCTCTACTTTACCACCAAACATGACGGCGGCGGTATCGGCATGGCCATCTGCCGCAATATCATCGAGGCCCATGACGGGGAGATTGAGTTTGAAAGCAGGGAAGGCGCCGGCACCACCTTCCGCATCAGCCTGCCGCGCATCAGCCATACCACGCAGTTACACATCAACGCCCTGCGCCGCACGGCAATGAAGGCCTGACATACCCACATAACAAACCGATTTTATTCTCACACTAAGAC
>JALXBH010000195.1 GCA_026991535.1 Calditrichia bacterium
ACCGGCATATTCACCCTGCGCCCCTGAGTTGGGCTGAAAGGAGATGCTGTCAAAACCGGTGATGGCGCACAACAGGCGCGACATCTCCGCTATAAGCGTGTGATATCCCTCAGCCTGATCCGCGGGGACAAAGGGGTGCAGATGGGCAAACTCGGGCCAGGTGATCGGCAACATCGCCGTGGCCGGATTCAGCTTCATGGTGCAGGAGCCCAGGGGGATCATCGATCCGGTCAGAGAGAGGTCTTTATTTTCCAGGCTTTTGATGTAGCGCATCATCTCCGTTTCCGAGCGGTAGCGCCGGAAGACCTCATGCTCCATATAAGGGCTGTCTCTTTTCAGTTCCGGAGGAAGGTCAATAGTCGCCTCTTCCCCAAAGGCAAGCGCCGGAGCCGTTTTGCCGGCAGCCGCGGCAAAGTGATGGATCAGCATCCCGAGGTCGGTAACGGTGGTCGTTTCGTCCAGGCTCAGGCTTACGTGGGTTTTATCAACTTTAAAAATATTAATCCCGTGATTCTGAAGACGCTTAAGCAGCTTTTCGGTGGCTTTTCCGCTGGAAATCAAAAGGGTGTCGAAATGATCTTTGTGGCCAAGATCATAGCCCAGGCCGGGCAAGGCCCGGGCCAGTTGTTCCGTCAGGTACCAGATACGTCCGGCGATATTTCTCAGACCTTCCGGGCCATGATAGACGCCGTAAAAGCCGGCCATGATGGCCAGCAGGGCCTGGGCGGTACAGATATTGGAGGTGGCTTTTTCGCGCCGGATATGCTGCTCCCGGGTTTGCAGGGCCATGCGGTAGGCGGGTTTGCCGCTTTTATCCACGGATACGCCGATAATGCGCCCCGGTACCTGTCGCTTATAGGCCTCGCGGGTGGCAAAAAAGGCTGCGTGCGGCCCGCCGTAGCCCATGGGCACGCCAAAGCGCTGGCTGGAACCGACCACGATGTCGGCCCCCATTTCACCGGGGGGACGGAACAGGGTCAGGCTGAGCAGATCGGCCGCGGCGGTGACCAGAATGCCTTTTTCCCTCGCCGCCGTAAAAAGCGTTTCGAAGTTTTCCAGGCGGCCGTGCCTGCCGGGAAATTGTACCAGCAATCCGTACACATCGTCGGTAAGGGCGCCGGCCGGGTTGTCGCTAAGTTTTATGTTGATATTAAGCGGCCTGGCCCGTGTTTTAAGCACCGCCAGTGTTTGCGGAAATACCTGATCGGATACCAGAAAAGTATGGGCCTCCCTTTTATTGCGGGGCCGCAGGCGGTGGCACATGGTCATGGCCTCGGCGGCGGCGGTGGCCTCATCCAGCAGCGAGGCGTTGGCGATCTCCATACCGGTCAGGTCGGATACCATGGTTTGAAAGTTGAGCAGGGCTTCCAGGCGGCCCTGGGAAATTTCCGCCTGATAAGGGGTGTACTGGGTGTACCAGCCGGGATTTTCCAGCACATTGCGCAGGATAACCGAGGGGGTGATGGTTCCGTAGTAGCCCATGCCGATATAGCTTTTATACACCTTGTTTTTGGCGGCCAGGGCCCGCAGATGGCTAAGAAATTCCGCTTCGGACATGGCCGGTTCGATATCCGGCTCCTCCCGGAAACGGATATTGGCGGGAACGGTTTCATCGATGAGCTGTTCCAGGCTGTCCACGCCGATCACCTGCAGCATCTGCCGCACTTCTTCGTCGGAGGGACCGATATGGCGCCGGCGGTATTCCTGAAATTTGTTTATGGGGATTTTCATGGGATGATCCTGTTTCATTATTGTATCCGCTTAATTTAATAATTAACGCGGTACATTTAAACAGGGGCGGCCAGATATTTTTTTGTGAACATAGTTTTGCTTAAATCGTCGAAAAGTTGCCAGTGTGAATCAATTGTTAAAGAAAAACAAAGGGCCATACGATGTTTATGAATTGGAAAATAAAAATAGGGGAAATAAGATGCTTAAGAATATGAAAATAAAAACCAAATTGCTGGGAAGTTTCGCGGTTTTGGTTACCTTGATTATCGTAGTGGGCTGGTATGGGATATCCGGTATTAGAGATGTTAGCACATCTGCGGATACCATTTTGAATGAAGAGGTGCCCATAGTTGACGCTTCCATGGAAATGATTATAGCATTGGTCAAGGCCAGGGATCAAATGGGTGAATATTTAATGTCACGCGAGGAAAACGAGCTTGACCTTGCACAATCGAAATTTGAAAAGACAAAAGAAACCTTTAAACTGTATGCCGAAGCCATCGTGAAGGGCATGAACAGAGGCGATATCAAGGTTGTTGCCACGGATAATAATAATATAATAAAGCTTATGGAAGAGGTGGAAGAAGATTATGACAATTTTTATACGGCGGCAGTGCAAATTATGGCCAGTCATCGAAAGGCGTCATTAAGCGGGATTGAGATGGATATTGATAAAATTGACGCCGTAAATGAGCGCCTGGATTCTTATGCGCGCCTGGTAGAGAAAAAATTGCAAAAAGTGGGAGATGAGTCCGAAGCGGAAATGGCCGTTGCCATGGACAGGGCCAACCAACTTCAGGACAACAGCCAGTATTTTGTTGTGATGCTTTTGATTTTTGCCTTTATCTTTGCAAGTGTTTTAGGGGTTATTATTTCCAGGGAAATCAGTAATCCCATCATTAAAATAAATGAAATGGCGGAAAAGATAGCGGATGGAGACCTGGAGCATGAGATTGAAATAGATCAGAGAGATGAGGTAGGGCAACTGGCTGACTCCTTTAGGAAAATGAATAAGCAACTGAAACTGAAGGAGGAAGTTGCCAAACAAATTGCTCTTGGTAATTTTGAGATTAATGTAAAAATAGCCTCTAATGACGATTCACTGGGAAAAGCTATGGAGAGCATGGTACAATCGCTGACAAACATGCAAAGCGAGCTTTCCAAAACGATAGAGTCACAAAAACTAGGCGATCTTGATGCCCGGTGTGAGACCGCCGGATTTAATGGGTCTTACTCTTCCTTATTAATGGGTATCAATGAGGCATTGGATACGGTTGTTAGTCCTATTCTTAAGGTTGTTGAGATATTAAAAGAGTATGCTCAGGGTGATTTGCGGAAGGATATGCCCGATTTACCCGGGAAGCAATTTGTAATAACCGAAGGGCTTAATACAATTAAAAGTAACCTGGAGGCCTTGATTAATGAGGTAGGCAGTCTTGCCGGCGCGGCGAAAGAAGGCAACTTGAGGAAACGGGGAAAGGCGGAAAATTTCGAAGGAGCTTTCAGGCAAGTAGTGGAAGAATTTAATAATACTTTTGAAATGATAATTAAGCCAATTGACGAGACCGTTGAGGTACTGGACAAAATGTCTCAGGGAGATTTAACGGCGAGTGTCAGGGGAGACTATAAAGGCGATCATGCCATAATTAAGAATTCGGTAAATAAAACCATAAAATCAATGAATGAAACATTGGCACAGGTCGCTTCGGCAGTGGATCAGTTTACCACGGGGGCAAGGCAGGTTTCCGATTCGAGTCAGAATGTATCTCAGGGGGCCACGGAGCAGGCGAGTTCATTGCAGGAAATTTCATCGTCGGTTACTGAAATTGCAAGCCAAACCAGGCAGAACGCGGAAAACTCCGAAATGGCCAATAAAGTTGCCGCTGAATCGCAGCAGGAAGCGGAGGTAGGCAGTAAGCAGATGGCGCAAATGCTCAACGCCATGAGTGAGATAAATGATTCCTCGAATCATATATTTAAGATTATAAAGGTAATAGATGAAATTGCCTTTCAAACAAATCTTTTGGCCTTAAACGCGGCCGTTGAGGCTGCGAGGGCCGGAGCGCACGGAAAAGGCTTTGCCGTAGTGGCGGAGGAAGTGCGAACGCTGGCTCAAAGAAGCGCTAAGGCGGCAAGGGAGACAACGGAACTTATAGAAGGTTCCGTGGCAAAGGTCGAAAACGGGGCAAAAATTGCCAATGAAACAGCAGAGTCACTAAATAAGATAATTGAAGGAATCTCAAAGGTAAGCAGCCTTGTGGCCGAAATATCAATTGCTTCCAAACATCAGGTGGATGGCGTGGATCAGACCAATGACGCGCTCAGCCAGATAGATAAGGTAACACAGATTAACGCGGCCAATGCGGAGGAAACAGCCGCCACTTCGGAAGAACTATCGAGTCAGGCCGTTTTGCTTAAGGAGATGATCGGCAAGTTTAAGCTGGATGTGGAGTATACCAGGGAACTGAATTCCGTTCTTGATACCGCGGGGATAGCGAATAACATTGAATCAGACCCTCATTTTGAACAATCCATTGAAGAGGTTGGGGAAGAAGACCCCAATATTTGCCTTGATGATAATGACTTTGGCTCTTTTTAAATAAAGAGTAGACAATAATTACCCTCCCGTGTCGGGAGGGTTTTGTATTATAAATTTTGTTGTTGAAGAGAATGTCATTCATTGATGTCTGATCTATAAAAAATCTAATAGATCTAAACTCAATATGTAACGTTTATTGTGAATACCTAAAGAGACTTTCAAACCTATCACAAGAAGGAAGTCTCTTGTTTCTGTACCTGCAAGTCAGGATTAAAAGCCGTTCACGATGTCTTTGTTGTGAACAATAAAAACTTCTTGGAGCCCTGGAGAGAGCCACAAAGTAAAACCGTTTCGCTAAATGGTTCCCTGTGATGCGTATAAAACAAACGGTTTTTTTATTCAGATATTATCGGGGCGAATGGTTCTGGAGGGATAGCAATTGAGAAC
>JALXBH010000196.1 GCA_026991535.1 Calditrichia bacterium
AATACCCACGGACTTTCCGCGCACGGCGGGTCAGGCCGCGGAAGGCAGGCGGCTCTATTTTGAACTCGGCCCGCGGCTTTCGCAAGAGCTGCATGCCTGTTGCGGCCGGGAAGGCAGCACATCCTTCATGATTTTAATGGCCGCCTTTCAAACGCTGATGCACCACTATGCCAACCAGGATGATGTGCTTATCGGCACGCCGGTGGCCGGACGCACGCAAAAGGAAATGGAATCCCTGATCGGCTTTTTTGTGAACACGCTGGTTATGCGCACCCGCTTTAAAAGCGACGACACCTTCCGCGATATTCTGGGCCGTGTACAAAACAAGGCGCGGGAAATACTCAACCATCAGAACTACCCCTTTGAAAAGCTGTTGGACGCCCTTAAGATCGAGCGCAGCCTGGAACACGCGCCGCTTTTTCAGGTGATGTTTTCCATGCAGGGCGACGACACCCGGGAGTTCAGTAAAAACTTCGAAGTAACGCCCTACCGCACGGATAGCGGCACGGCCAAATTTGATCTTTTACTGGAGATGTTTGACAGCCCCGTCATTCGCGGCGCCTTTGAATATAATACCGCGCTGTTCCGGGATGAAACCGTTGAACGGCTGTTAACCCATTTCAAAAACCTTCTCGGTCAGGTACTGCGCAACCCCGATGTTCCTCTGCGCAATCTTATGCTGTGCTCGGATGGAGAATACAGACAGATTATCCGCCTGTGGAACCGTACGGACGTCGCCTACCCCGGGGAAGAATCGGTACCCGCCAGGATTGCCCGGCAGGCGCTGGAAACACCCAGCGCGCCCGCGCTGAGCTACGAGGGACAAACTCTCACTTACAAAGAGTTTGACAGCTTTGTGAACCGTCTTGCCCGTCACCTGATCCATCTCGGACTCAAACCGGAAGATCGCGTGGCGGTTTGTCTGGATCGTTCCGATAAACTGGTGCTGGCTCTGCACGGCATAATGCGCGCGGGAGGCGTTTATGTGCCGCTGGACCCGGAACACCCGCTTGAACGCACCCGTTTTATGATGCGCGATTCCGGCGCCGTCATGGTTATCAGCTCATCGGCCCACGCCGCTAAGTTCACCTCGCCGGAGGTACCGCTTATCCTGACGGATGACTGGGAAGAGACGCCGCCCCCGGCCGGTGACGAACCCGTTATGCGCATTTTTTCGCCAAGGCAGCTGGCCTATATGATATATACCTCCGGTTCCACCGGCCGGCCCAAGGGTACCCTGTTGCAACATGACGGCTTTCTTAACCGCCTGCAATGGATGCAGCAGGCCTATCCCCTGGATGCGACGGATACCGTTTTGCAAAAAACGCCCTTTAGTTTCGATGTTTCCGTTTGGGAATTTTTCTGGCCCTTTATGTATGGAGCCCGGCTGGCGGTAGCCCGGGCGGACGGCCATAAGGATACCGCCTATTTAACGGAAATTATTCAGCGCGAGCGGGTAACCACCATACATTTTGTACCGCCCATGTTAAAGGTTTTTCTGGAAGCCCCCGGGGTGACCGGCTGTGTATCTTTAAAAAATGTAATTTGTTCCGGCGAGGCCCTGCCCTATGCCCTGAGCCGCGCCTTTTATAAAAAAGTGCCGGGAGCGCGTCTGCACAATCTTTACGGCCCCACGGAAGCGACCATTGACGTAAGCCACTACACCTGTCCCGAAGAAAGGGAAGATGAAAAGCTGCCTATCGGCCGCCCGGTGGCCAACACGCGCCTGTATATCCTCAACCGGGCTCTGAACCCGGTGCCGGTGGGCGTTTCGGGCGAGCTTCATATCGGCGGTATTCAATTGGCACGGGGTTATGCCAATCGTCCCGATCTGACCGCCGAAAAGTTCATCCCCGACCCCTTCAGTATCCGTCCCGGCACGCGTATGTATAAAACAGGCGATGTGTGTCGCTTTCTGGAAAACGGTGAAATCGAATACATCAGCCGTATCGACCATCAGGTTAAGGTGCGCGGTTTCCGCATTGAACTGGGTGAAATTGAACAGGCTCTGCGCGCCCTGCCCGCCGTGGAAGATTGCGTAGTTCTGGTACGGGCCCCCGGCGGCGGGGAAAAATCCATCGTCGCCTATGTCGTCAGCACGGAAGAACAGCCTTCGCAGGGGGCTCTGCGCAAGGCGCTCAAAAACAGCCTGCCCGAATATATGATCCCTTCGGCCTGGATTTTTATAGAATCCATCCCTCTGACCGCCAATGGCAAAATAGACCGAAAGGCCCTGCCCGACCCCTCGGATGTGGGCCGTGGTATGCTGGAAACGGAATATGTGGCTCCACGCAATGATCGGGAGGCGCTTCTTGCGCGCCTGTGGCAGGAGACGCTGAAAATGGAAAAAGTGGGCGTTCTGGACAATTTCTTTGAATTGGGCGGCGACTCCATCGTCGGTATCCAGCTTATTTCCGCCGCCGCGCGCCAGGGGCTTAGCTTTACTCCCCGGGAGTTGTTTGAATATCCGACCATCGAAGGGCTGGCTTCCGTGGCCCGCGAAGGGGTGGCCATCCATGCCGAGCAGGAAACCCTTAGCGGCCCGCTTGATCCCACGCCCATACTGCATTGGTTCAGCGCCCTGCCGCTCAGGCAGCGGCATCACTGGAACCAATCCATCATGCTCAAAAGCCACCAGCCCTTAAAACCCGCTCTGCTCAGGCAGGTTGCCGATAGTCTTTACCGCCATCATGATATGCTGCGCCTGCACTGGCCCTCCGGCCGGCCGCACATTGCCCCGCCCGGCGATCAGCAGCTCTTTATCCATTATGATCTACGGGAAGAGGATACCGACGGGCAACAGAAAAAGCTGAAAACCATCGTACAACAGGCGCAAGGCGGACACGATTTTGAAAACGGCCCTCTTTTTAAAATGATCTATTTTTCACTGGATGCTGCTTTGGGTGACCGGCTTTTTATCTCCCTGCACCATACGGTTGTAGACGCCGTTTCCTGGCGCGTATTGCTGGAAGACCTGCAAATGGCCTACGGTCTTCTTCTGGAGGGACGGGAAGCCTCCCTACCGGCCAAGACCACGTCCTATGCCTACTGGGCCGGGCGTCTGAACAGGTATGCGCGGGAACATGACTGGAGTGAGGAACTGGACTTTTGGCAAAAGCATATCAGTGGACAGGCCCCAACCCTTGAGGCGGATATGGCTGGGGAAAATCTGCAGGGCGCCCGGGACACCATCCGTGTACACCTGCCGGAGGAGAAAACCTCACAATTGCAACGTGAAGTCCCCGAGGCCTATAACACACGTATTGTGGAAAACATACTCAGCGCACTTTACATGGCCTGGCACTCCCTGAGCGGTAAGGACAGTCTGCTTATCGACATGGAAGGCCATGGCCGGGAAGCGTTGTTTGAGGAAGTAGATCTGGCCCGTACCGTCGGCTGGTTTACCGCGCTTTATCCCTTTAACCTGCGCCCCGGAACGAACGATACGGGAGAGATCATAAAAAACATTAAGGAAGATTTCCGTTCCGTTCCGCAAAACGGCCTGGGATTCGGGGTGATGCGCTATCTTGCCACGGAAGATATCCGTTCCGCCATGAACGCCCTGCCCCGGGCTGCCGTTCTGTTTAACTACCTGGGTCAGTTTGAACAGGACGAAGCCATGAAGCAGCGCTTTGAAATGTTACCCGGAGAAACGGGAGACGAAATCGGACCGCAAAACAGGAGCAGCCATCTGCTTGAAATTACCTCAAGTATCCTTGACGGAAAATTAAGTTTTAACTTTAACTTTTGTCCGGATACGCTTAAGGAGGAGACAATCCGGGAATTTGCCACGCATACCATCCGGGCCCTTGAAGAGATAATCGAACACAGTTTAAGCGACGACGCCGGCGGTTACACGCCATCGGATTTTTCCAGCGCCGGCCTGGATCAGGATGAGTTGGACGACGTTCTTTCCGAACTGGACGACCTGGAGTAAACTAAAGCGGAGTATCTATTTTAATGGAAACAACTCAATACAGCGGTTTGCTGGTCAGCGGTTTGGTTCGTTCCGGCACCACCTGGACGGCGCGCATGATCAACTTTTCTCCGGAAATGTTTTTTGTACTGGAACCCTTTAATGTTCTGCGTGATCCCATCCATCTGTTTAAATCGGGCACGAACTACCCCTATTTCCCGCATGTGGATGAAAATTTATTCCACAAAATCCGCAGCGGTCTGGGTTTAAGTTTTACACCGGAAGAACTGAAAATTTTTATGAGGGAATCCTCCTCCCCCAAGTACCATCTTTATCATCTGGTGCGTTTCTTTGTACTCCGCCAACGGTTAAAAAAAGGGCTGCGCCCGGTGGTGCAGGACCCTTTTGCCATTTTCATGGCCCCCTGGCTGCATGAACAGCTTGGTTTGAAACCGCTCTTTTTATTCCGTCATCCGGCGGCATACATCAACAGTATGAAAAGGATGAAGTGGGGCTTTAACTTTGACTGGCTGGCCCGGCAGGAAGCACTTATGGAAGGTATTCTGTCCGCTTTCAGAGAAGAGATCATGCAGTTGGCGCCACGGGAGTTTATTCCTTTTTCCATCGAAACCCAGGCTCTGGTGTGGAATATTTTTACCACCGTCATGTTGCATTATCAGGAGCGTCATAAGCAGTGGCTGTTCCGGCGCCATGAGGATATCTCACTCGATCCGCTGGAAGAGTTTAAAAAAATCTATGACGAGCTGGGCCTGGAGTTTAACCCGCCGATTATTGAAAAAATCAAAAAGTTTACCGGCGCCGCAAATACGGCGGAAGCCCGTGCCGGAAAAATGCATACGCTCAAGCGCGACAGCCGCTCTAACATCACCCTGTGGAAAAAACAATTGGAGCGGAATGAAATCGATCAAATCCGTAAATTAACAGCCTCCGTTGCCGGAGAACTTTACGGTGAGGAAACCTGGTAAACCGCAAATAAGGAAAAAAAAAGCTTTTCATGAATCAAGCGAAGTCCCCTAAAAAAAATATCGAGGATATCTATCCCCTTTCGCCGATGCAGCAGGGTATGTTGTTCCATTATGTATACAACCCGGACTCAGCGGTCTATTTTGAGCAGTTTATGGTTCGCCTCCGGGGACGGTTCGACGGCGACCGCTTCCGCAAGGCCTGGCTGGATGTGATGCAACGTCATCCGGTGTTACGTACCTCCTTCGTCTGGAAAAAACTGGACAAAATGCTTCAGGTCGTTCACAGGGAGACGCCGCTTCCCTTTGAATTCATGGATTGGCGCCACATCCCCGCCGGGGAACAACCACAACGCCTGGAAAATTTTTACCGGGAGGATCGTCAAAAGGGCTTTAACCTGGCCAAACCTCCGTTAATGCGTCTTTATCTTATTCAGCTAACGGAGGATCACTATCAGTTTTTATGGTCGTTTCACCACCTGTTAATGGATGGCTGGTCGCTGCCCATTGTGTTAAACGAAGTTTTTACCCTTTATGAGTCGGGCCTGCGGAACATCCCCGCGCCACTGCCGCCCAGCCGTCCCTTTAAGGAATACATCCAGTGGCTGAGCGCGCAGGATTTGGATAAGGCCCGTGACTACTGGAAAACTTTACTGCGGGGCTATGACACGCCCAGTTATCTGCGTCCCGTATTGCAGGCGGAAAACTTTCAGGGAGAGAACCCTGCATTTGGCAAGGTTGCGCGCAATCTCGACACGGAAACATCCGCCGCGCTTACCGCCCTGGCCCGGGGGCAGCATGTTACGATGAACAGTATCATCCAACTGGCCTGGTCTTTGCTGATCAGCGCTTATACGGGTCTTGATGATGTGGTTTTTGGCGCCACGGTCTCAGGACGGCCCCCTGCCATCCCGGACATACAGATGATGGTCGGCCTGTTTATCAACACTCTGCCCGTACGTTTAAAAATTGACCCCGACCGCAGCCTGCTCGATCTGCTAAAGGCCATTCAGGCCCAATCCATTAAAACCAGGGATTTTGAATATACATCGCTGGTGGATATTCAGAGCCGTTATGGGCCGGAAGAGAATCTGCCCCTGTTTGATTCGATTGTGGTTTTTGAAAACTACCCGGTGGATGAGTCGCTTTCAAAGGCCGATACCAGCATATCTTTTTCGGATATAAGCACCTTCGAGCGCACCAACTATCCCTTAACCGTTGTGGCTGCCGCGCGCGAAAAGGTCTTTTTAGAAATTTCCTACCAAAGTGAAAAAATCGATCCCCGCGCCATGGAAGCTTTGATGGATCATCTGGAAAATATACTGGTCAGGATTGCCGAACAGCCACAAATGCCCGTGCGCCACCTTTCCCTGCTAAATGAAAAGGAATACCGTAAAACGGTTTATGATCTCAATGACAGTAACGACGCCGGAGGAGAACCTTTTTTTGTCCATAAGGCCATTGAAAAGCTGGCGCGCAAAATACCGGACGCTCCGGCTATTATACACGAAGACCGTGAACTATCTTTTACGGAGCTGAACACGCGGGCCAACCGGCTGGCCCACCTGCTGATAAAACAGGGTATCCGCGAGGAGTCCTTTGTAGGTATCGCCCTGCAACGCTCCGGGGATATGATCGTTTCCATACTGGCCATTTTAAAAGCAGGCGGAGCTTATCTGCCGTTGGATCCCTCCTATCCGCCGGAGCGATTGCGTCATATAATCACCGATTCGGCCGCGGATATCATCCTGACCCACTCTTCCGTGGCGCCGGGGATACCCGCCACCGACGAGCGCCTGCTCTTTTTGGACCGGCTGGACGAAGAACTTCAAGGTTGCCCGGATACCGCGCCGCCGACGGAACTTTCCTTTTCAAACCTGGCCTATATGATCTACACGTCGGGCTCCACCGGCCTGCCCAAGGGGGTAATGATATCCCATGGCGCATTGGCCAACTATCTGAACTGGTGCCTTAAGGCCTATCCCGCGGATAAGGGCAATGGCTCCCTGGTTCACGCCACCATCGCTTTTGACGCCACCGTAACCAGCATTTTCCCGGCTCTGGTTTCAGGCAAGCCCCTCATCCTGACCCGGGAGGAAGACGGCATGGAGGGCCTGTCGCGGATGCTGGACAGACACGGCCCCTTCGGTTATGTAAAAATAACTCCGGCCCATTTGGATTTATTGCGCAATCAGCTTTCGGCGCGGGAACTGCCGCAACAAAGCCATGCCTATGTGATTGGCGGCGAAAATCTTTTATTCAGCCAGATTGACTTTTGGCAAAAAAACGCACCGGACACCCGGCTGTTTAATGAATACGGCCCGACGGAAAACACGGTTGGCTGCATAGTTTATGAAGCCCATGAGGATACCGGCAAGGGCTCGGTACCGATCGGCCGGGTGATTCCCAAAACGCAGGCCTACATCTTAAATGAATATCTGAATCCGGTGCCCGTTGGCGTGGCGGGGGAACTGTACCTTGCCGGCGACAGTCTGGCCAGGGGCTACTTTAACCGCCCCGATCTTACCGCGGAACGTTTTTTAGCCAATCCGTTTAGCGCAACGCCGGGAGCCCGTATGTACAAAACCGGCGACAAGGCCCGCTATAACGCGCAAGGACAGATTGTTTTTCTGGGCCGCGCGGACGATCAGGTAAAGATACGCGGGTTCCGCATTGAACTGGGCGAAATTGAGCATCATATTAAATCCCTGCCCTATGTCAGGGATGTTCTGGTGGATGTTTTCGAGCCGCAACAGGGTAACAGGCAACTGGTGGCATACATCATCGCTGACGGGACGGATACCCTTCCCGAAGCGGAGACCCTTGGCCACGAACTGCAAGCGTATTTACCCGATTATATGATACCTAACTTTGTAGTTTCGCTGGAGGCTTTTCCGCTTACCCCCAACGGGAAAATAGACCGCAAGGCGCTCCCGCGTCCCCTGCGGGACGGACAAAAGAAAGATAAATATGTTCCACCGTCCAATCCCACGGAAGAAGCGATCCAAAAGATATGGCAGGAACTTCTTGAAACGGAAGCGATAGGCGTGCATGAAAACTTTTTCCATCACGGGGGGCACTCCATACTGGCGACCCGTCTTGTAACGCGCTTTCGCCAACAGTTTGATGTGGAATTGCCGCTGGCCGCCGTGTTTGAGGCCACCACCATCGCCCGTCAGGCTCTGCTCATAGAGATGGAGAAAGCCATGGCCCGCCGTCCGCAATGGCCGCCGTTACAAAAGGTCTCCCGGGAAAACCCGCTGCCCGTTTCGCTGCCGCAGCAACGATTGTGGTTTATCGACCAGTTTAATCCTGGAACGACCGCCTACAATATCCATCTGGCGCTGAGGATCAACGGCCCCCTCAATATCAGCCTGATCGAACAGAGCATTCAGGCGGTCATCAACCGGCATGAGATTTTGCGTACCTCCTTTGACAATATCGACGGAGCGCCTTTTTTACATATTCATGACCAATATGACTTTAAGCTGGAGTTCGAGACGGCCGACCCCGCCGAAGAGGCGGATACGCTTATCAGCAAGGCCACACGGGAAATGGCCGCCACCGTTTTCAATTTAAGCACCCTGCCCCTGATGAGGATGAAAATTGTCCGCATGAATGAAAACAGCCATCTGCTATGCGGCGTTATCCACCACATCATCAGCGACGGCCTTTCCATGGGCATTCTGATTAAGGAAGCGCTGGAAAATTACGACGCGCTGTTGCGGGGGGAAAAACCGCTCACGGAAGCGCTGCCCTTTCAGTACGCGGATTATGCCCATTGGCAACGTGACTGGCTAAAGGATGAAATTCTTGAACAACATTTAAGCTACTGGAAGCAACAGATCGGCGTCCGTCCGCCGGTTTTGGAACTACCGACCGATTTTCCGCGTCCCGCGCTGCAAACCTTTAACGGCCGTCAGTTTGATTTTGATATCGATGAGGCGCTGTTATCCCGGCTGAACCGCTTCAGTATGCAGAACGGGGTCACTTTGTTTATGACGCTGATGACCGCCTGGCAAATCCTGCTGCACCGTTACAGCCGGCAGGAAACCATCCTGGTGGGCACGCCGGTAACGGGACGCCTTCTGGAAGAGGCCAATGAACTGATCGGTTTTTTTGTAAACACATTGGTGATTAAGGGTCAATTCAACCCTCAAGCCACATTAACGGAACTTCTGACGCAAATACGCGGCCACGTTTTAGAGGCCCACGCCCATCAGTCCCTGCCCTTTGAACAGTTGGTGGACTTACTGCAACCCGATCGTGACCTTTCCCATCCGCCGCTGTTTCAGGCCGCTTTTATACTGCAAAACCTGCAAAACACGGAGTGGGAAACCGCCGGCTTACGTTTTGAAGAGATCGTTCCCCAATCGGTTGTGGCCAAGGTGGATATCAGCTTGTATGCCAGCGAAACCCGCGACGGTCTGCGTTTGCGCCTCGAATATAACAGCGACCTTTTTCATGAGGCCACCATAGGGAATATGGCCCGGCACTTCAACCAACTGTTGTCCGTAATGACGGCAAACCCAACTGCAAAGGTCAGCCGTTTGGCCCTTATGCGGGAAGAGGAAGTAAAAGGATTGCTGGCCGGTTCCGGCCGTCCGGCGGACAGTCTGCCCTACGGGAATGTGGCGGCGGCCTTCGCATCCGTGGCCACCGGCCATGCGGATCACACCGCCCTGAGCATGGGTGGGAGTCATATATCCTATAAGGAACTGGATCGTCTTTCGGATCATGGCGCGCGGCAACTGGCGGAAATGGGTGTACACTCCGGAGACATTGTGGGTATCTGCATGTCACGCAGCCCGGAAATGATAGTGGCCATGCTTTCCGTAATAAAGGCCGGCGCCGCCTATCTGCCGCTCGATCCCGCCTACCCCCGCGAAAGGCTGCGCTATATGGTGGAAGATTCGGCCGCGGCGCGTATTTTAACCAATGAAGAGACCGCGAAACATACACGCGATGTATTTGGTGACAGCGTTGAACAATACACCATGGAAACCCTGTTGGCCTTAAACAGAGCTGACAGAAAACTGCCTTCCATATTCCCGGAACAGGCGGCCTATGTGATATACACATCCGGCTCCACCGGAAAGCCCAAGGGGGCTGTGCTGCATCACCGGGGCCTGCTTAATTTGGCTAATGAACAAAAAAAGGCCTTTGGCATCGACAGGCAGAGCCGGGTGTTGCAATTTGCCTCCCTGAGCTTTGACGCGGCCACCTGGGAAACCTTTATGGCTCTGCTCAACGGCGCCACCCTGGTGTTGATCGATCCCGAAACGCAGGCCTCCGTGGAAAAGCTGCAGGATGTGCTGGTCGGGGAAAAGATCACCACCGTCACCCTTCCACCATCGGTGCTGACCCTGTTTGACGACCGGCCCATGCCCGACTTACGCACCATTATCACGGCGGGAGAAAAATGTCCCCAAACCCTGGTAAAACGTTTTCAGCCCGGGCGCCGTATGGTAAATGCCTATGGGCCCACGGAAACCACCGTTTGTGCCAGCCTGTATGAAACAGATGCCGCGGAAGAGACCGATCCGCCTATAGGTTTTCCCCTGGGCGGCTTCGACCTGCATGTGCTGGATGAACATTTACACCTGTTGCCCCCCGGCGTTCCCGGCGAGTTGTGCATCGGAGGCGTGGGATTGGCCCGCGGATACCTTAATCGTCCCGGACTGACGGCGGAGAGGTTTGTGCCCCATCCCCACGGAACTCCGGGAAGCCGCCTGTACCGCAGCGGGGACCTGGTAAAGCGCGGGCGGGATGGCGCCATAGAGTTTCTGGGCCGTATAGACCATCAGGTAAAATTACGCGGATTCCGAATTGAGCTGGGTGAAATTCAAAACAGTTTGTTGGAGATAGAAGGCGTCAGGGACGCCTTTGTGATGGTGCGGGAAGATCAGCCGGGCGAACCGCGTTTAACGGCCTATGTGGCCTCGGACGGGGAAATGAAGAGCATTTCCGTCAAATCCGTTCTGGCCAGGCAATTGCCCGAGTATATGATCCCCTCCGCCTTCGTGTTTTTAAGCCAACTGCCGCTTAACGCCAACGGTAAGATCGACCGGGAAGCCCTGCCCGTGCCGGAACTGGACAGGACGCAGCTTTCCAGCGAATTTGTCGCGCCCCGCAATGAGCAGGAAGAGACCATAGCGGGCATAGTGCGGGATCTGTTGCATCTGGAAAAGGTGGGCATCCATGACAACTTTTTTGAATTGGGCGGCCATTCCCTGCTGGCCACGCGTTTTGTGGCCCGTATGCGGGAAAGTCTTTCCGTGGAGGTTCCCCTGCGCCTGTTGTTTGAAAACCCCACCATCGAAGGCATTGCCCGGGTTCTGGCCGGGCCGGATGTGCGCCTCATCGATGAAGACGAACCGGCCCTGGAAGCGCTGGCACGCGAGCCGGAGGAAGATGAGCAACTGCTGGAAACCCTTGAGGGGCTTTCAGAGGATGAACTTGACGCCTTGTTGAACGACAGTGATGGAGACGAAGAAGACGATGAGTAATGCCAAGGATAAACTGGCCCATCTTAGCCCGGAGCAGAAAAAGTTACTGGCCCAAAAGTTAAAGGAAAAAAAGCAGATTCATCTTTTTCCGTTGTCTTATGCCCAGCAGCGCATGTGGTTTCTGGAACGGCTGAATCCCGGCAGTCCCGTATATAACCTTCCCTTTGCCATCCGCATTAAGGGCGCATTGCGCAAGGATATTTTTGAACAGGCCCTAAAAAAAATTATCCGGAGGCATGAAATTTTACGCACAACCTTTAAAGAGATTAAGGGTGAAGTGCGGCAGGTGGTCAGCCCCCGTTCATCCATTAAAATTGAAATATCGGAAGTACCGCCCGGAGATGTGCGGGATCGGATCCGTCAACTGGCGCAAACCGCATTCGATCTGGAAAAAGGTCCCCTGGGGCTGATCAACCTCATTACGGTCGGGCCGGACGACTATGTGATGATCTTGGTCATGCACCACATTATATCCGATGGTTGGTCCATGGGCGTACTGATTCGCGAGTTCAGCATCCTTTATGACGCCCTGCTCAACAAGCGCGAGGCGGGTCTGCCTCCTCTAAAGATTCAGTATGCCGATTATGCCGGTTGGCAGAAAAAGTGGCTGGAGGGTGAACGTTTGCGGCAACAGTTGGAGTATTGGCGCAAAACGCTGGGGGCCGCCCCGCCTATTCTGGAGTTACAGGGAGACAAACCCCGCCCCAGACAGCTCTCCAGCCGGGGCGCACAAATCTACCGCAAACTTACTCCCGCAATCTGGCAACGCCTGAAGGAAAGAGCCGGCAGGGAACAGCTTACCGATTTCATGCTTTTGCTGGGCGTCTTCTACCTGCTGCTGTTCCGCTATACCCGTCAGCAGGATATCTGTATCGGAACGCCGGTAGCCAACCGCAACCGCGCCGAAACGGAACCCTTGATCGGCTTTTTTGTCAATACCCTGGTTCTGCGGTGCGCGTTTGATGAAAATGACAGCGGTACAACCTTTTTTTCCCGGGTGCGCGAAACCGCCCTGGCTGCCTTTGCCCATCAGGATATTCCCTTTGAAATGTTGGTTCAGGAGTTACAGCCGGAACGGGATATGAGCCACAGTCCGTTGTTTCAGGCCTTTTTTACCCATACCCCGGCCAGCGACCTGCCCGTCTTGCCCGGCCCCTTCACCATCGAAGCGCTCGAAATGGAAGTCAACAGCGCGAAATTTGAATTATCCCTTTTTACCCAGGAAGCGGATAGCGGGCTTAATATCACCTTTGAATATAACAGCGATCTCTATTCCCCGGCCTTTGTGGAAAGAATAGCCGGCCACTTTTTACTTTTGCTGGAACAAGTAAGCGAAAACGCCCTGGAGAGTATTTCCGGAACGGAGCTGTTGGCCGGGGATGAAAAGGAGATTATTTTAAACCGCTGGAATAAAACGGACAGAGCCTACCCCGGGGCGCGTCCGCTACTGGCTCTTTTTGAGGAACAGGTCAAAAAAACACCAGAAAGAACAGCCCTGAGCTACGAGGGAAAAAACATCACTTACGGGGAGCTCAACCGGGCGGCGGAGAGTCTGGCCGGACATCTGCAACAACGGGGCGTGGGGCCGGAAGATTTTGTGGGACTGTGCCTGCAACGTTCGCCCAGGCTTGTCATTGCCATGTATGCCATACTGAAAACAGGCGCCGCCTATGTACCGCTTGACCCGGACTATCCCGGGGAGCGTATCCGCTATATGATTGAAGACGCCGGGGCCCGTGTGATTATTAGCGAAGAGGTGCTTCGGGATCACCCCGCCCTGAACGGGCAAACGGTACTGCTGTGTGACACGATCCCGGAATCCGTCCCTTTACACCCCGTGGAGCGGGATGTGGATCAGGTGGCCTATATGATTTATACCTCCGGTTCCACCGGCAAACCCAAGGGGGTGGTCATCAGCCACCGCGCCATCTGGAACCGCCTGCAATGGATGCAGGAAAAATATGTCCTAAGCGCCGAAGACCGCGTTCTGCAAAAAACGCCCTACAGTTTCGATGTTTCCGTCTGGGAATTTTTCTGGCCGCTGCAATGTGGGGCCACCCTGGTGATCGCCAAACCCGGCGGCCATAAAGACCCCGCCTATCTACAGCGGCTCATGTCCGATGAAAAAGTTACCACCGTACACTTTGTGCCCTCCATGCTTCAGGCTTTTCTAAACAGCGCGGATATCGCCGCCTGTACCGCACTTAAACGGGTGATCTGTTCCGGAGAAGCGCTGTCACGCGAACTGGCGCGGCAATTTTTCAGATCGGCCACGGCGGAGCTGCACAATCTGTATGGCCCCACCGAGGCAGCGGTGGACGTCACCCAGTGGCCCTGTTCCGACAATGATAACTACGGCAGCACCCCCATCGGCTTTCCCATTACCAATACAAAAATCTATATTGTGGATAACCGATTACAGCTTTTACCAGCGGGCGTTGCCGGAGAACTGCTTATCGGCGGGGTGCAGTTGGCGCGCAACTATCATAACCGACCGGAACTGACCGCGGAAAAGTTCATCCCCGATCCCTTTAGCGGCCGTGCCGGCGCCCGGCTTTACCGCACGGGCGATCTGGCCCGTTTTATGGAAAACGGCGCGGTGGAGTTTCTGGGACGTATCGATCATCAGGTAAAGTTGCGCGGCCTGCGCATTGAACTGGGCGAGATAGAGAACAGCCTTAAAAATATGACGGCCGTGGCCGACGCCGTGGTGCTTGTAAAAAACTTCGGCGCGGATGATCAGCGGCTGGTGGCTTATGTACAACTTTCCGCCGATACGGATGAAGAGACCCTGCGCCAGGCCCTGGCCCGCGATCTGCCCGATTATATGGTACCCGCCCTTTTTGTATTTATGGAGAACATTCCCCTCTCCCCCAGCGGAAAGGTGGACCGGCGCGCCCTGCTGGCCATGGATGTAACCTTTCAAAGTGAAAAGGAATATGTGGCCCCCCGGGGAGAAACGGAAATAGAACTGGCGTCCATTTTTGGCGAGCTGCTCGGAGTGGAAAAGGTGGGTGCCACGGATAGTTTTTTTGAACTGGGCGGTCACTCCCTGCTGGCCACCCGCCTTGTTACCCAAATCCGCGACCGGCTGGATTTGGAGGTCCCGCTGCGTCTGATTTTCGAGACGCCCAGTCCGCGGCAACTGGCCCTGGCCGCGGGCCAAAACGGGGGCAGGCGGATCGAATTGCCCCTTGCCGACCGTTCCGGGCCCATCGTTTTGTCTCACGCGCAGCAGCGTTTGTGGTTTCTGGAGCAATTGGAACCGGGAAGTCCTTTTTATAATATCCCCATGGCCTTTCGCCTTTTGGGCCATGTGGACGTACATCTTTTACAAAAATCATTTCAGGAACTCATCAAGCGGCATGAGACCCTGCGCACGGCGATTATTACCCGCGAAGGCCGGGGTTATCAGGAAGTACGGGGCGAGGTTCCCTTTACCCTTGAAGTCATCGATCTGCGGGAGATGGAACCCGCTCAGCGGGAAGAAGAAATTGCCCGGCATATGTCGCTCATGGCCCGGCACACTTTCGACCTGACCCGCCCTCCCCTGTTCAGGGCCTGGCTGCTCCGCGCTTCGGATGAAGAAAGTATCCTGCTGGGTGTGGTGCACCACATTATTTCGGATCAATGGTCCAATCAGATCATTTTGGCGGAACTTTTGGAGATATACAGCGCCCTGTCACGCGGTATAAGCCCCGCGCTGCCCGTCCTTGAACGCCAGTATGCCGATTTTGCCCTTTGGCAGCGTCAATGGCTTGATGGCGGCGCCATGGACAGTCAACTGGCTTACTGGAAGGAAACGCTGCGGGGCATGCCCGCCCTTTTGGAGCTACCGACGGATTTTCCCCGGCCCAAGACCCAAAGCTTTAACGGAGCGGTACACCATTTTAAACTGGATGCTCAAACCGGCAG
>JALXBH010000197.1 GCA_026991535.1 Calditrichia bacterium
CGTTGTACCGGTCGTTTTGCGGATAGTTGTGGTAAAACATATGTATGCGTCCCCTGGGGTCTATGACGACGTCGGGATCGCCCTGATAATCGGTTGAGGCGTTAACGGTAAACGGCGCCGACCAGTTCGCGCCGCCATCGGTGCTGGTTACCATATGAATGTCCCAGTTATATTGCGAAACCTCATCGCGCCAGGCAATGGCCAGGGTGTCGCCGTCATAGGCGTTAAACTGTCCGCGGGGGAAGGCCGACCTTTGACTGTTGTCATCGCTGATTTTTACGGCAGGGCTCCAGGTAAGGCCGGCGTCAAGGGAACGGCTGTAATAGCACTCGGCAGGGGAGGTGGTATTGACGTCGCCGTCATGCCACATAAGGTGCAGGCGATCCTGGCCGTCAACGTTCAGATACACACCGTTAAAAACGCCGTTTAACGGATTGTCGGCGATACGTACGGAGTCGATCACCACATTCAGGGCACTGTCCATTTGTGTGTAATAGATGGCCCGGGGCTGGGGACGGGCCCATATCAGGTGCAGCCGGTCCCGGGAGTCGCGAAAAACCTTTATGCTGTTTATACCGGGGACATCCACCGGTTTGAACCGTTCCATGGCCGACCAGTTTATGCCGTCATGGCTGTAGCTATAGTAAATCCCGCCGCCGCTGTCTTCATTGTTTACAAAAACAACACGCTTGTTGTTGGAAAAGGCCGCCGAATTTTTATATAAAAAACCGCGCGCGCTGTTAGAGCCCGGCGGCAGGGGCAGCTCCACCCTGTCGCCCCATTGGGCGCCAACGCCATGTTGACCGAAAATTAAAAAACAGAATCCGCTTAGCCCAAGAATTAACAGTTGCCTCATGGTAACATTCTCCCAATTTAGTTTAGACGTTTCAACAAAACCCCTCCTGCCGCCAATGAAGCGGCCCGCGCGCGGCCCTTCCCGCCGGGATGTCAGCCGTCCCGGAAACTCAGACAAGCTTTGCCCGGAAAACTTGCACATCTGTAAAGGAAAATATCAGCGGTGCGGTAACAGGCCGCGGTTTCCGGTCTTTTTTCCGGCCTTTACCCGTTAAATAAAACCGGGGAACCCTTAAAAATCCGATTGTGATTGTTCCGCTGGGCCGCTTATTGTAATTTGTAGACAGAGACGGACGGGAAAACTTTTCGGCACATACCCCCTTTAGCCGGGGACGGCGGCCCGGCCATGCGGATAACGACATAACACAGGGTAAAAAATGCATAAAAATGTAAGAATCCGGGAATTTGAACGCTCGGTAAAAAATAAATTTAATGTCTACAACAGCCTGTTTCTGAATCTTCCGTTCAAGGGAGTCGGTCATATCGGCATGCTTATTCCGCTGTTGCATCACGTGTGCAAAAGCGGTTTGGAGGCCGGCCGGGAGCCGCTGGAGATTATGGAGGATTTTTTCAATACCCATGCCCGCCTTCAGGACGAAGAGGAAAAAATAGAATTTATGTTTGCCGTTATCCGCTATGTGGAGCGGCAGGTGGTGCTTTATGACAGCGTGGAGGACGCCGCCTTTCCCAAACTGCGCGATCTGGGCAATGATCTTTCCCTGAAGGATTTTCTGCATCTCGGCGGCGGCCGCGAACAGAAGGAGCGCCTTGCGGAAAAGCTGGCTTCCTTTAGCGCGCGCATTGTGCTTACCGCCCACCCCACCCAGTTTTATCCTCCGGCGGTGCTGGATATCATCAACCGCCTGCGCCGGCTCATCACCGATAACCGTATCAACGATATCGACATCACCCTGCAACAACTGGGGCTGACTTCCCTGCTCAATGCCCAAAAGCCCACGCCGCTGGATGAAGCTAAAAACATCATCTATTTTTTAAGAAATGTTTACTATGAGGCCACGGGCGCGCTTTATGCCGACATCAAAAACATGTTTGGCCGCGATTTTCACAACCCCGGCATTATCCGTCTGGGCTTCTGGCCGGGGGGCGACCGCGACGGCAACCCCTATGTTACCAGCGAAACCACCCTGGCCGTGGCCGCGGAGCTGCGCATGACGCTGATGAAGTGCTATTACCGCGATATCAAGAGCCTGGAAGGCAAGCTGACCTTCCGCGCCGTGGAAGAACCCGTAAAACAACTGCGCGCCAAACTCTATACGGCCATGTTTGATCCCGAGACCCTGTTGAGTTATGAGCAGATACTCCACCCGCTTTTACAGGTGCGGGAGCTTCTGAAACAAAAATATAACAGCCTCTATCTTGAATCGCTGGAGGCGTTTATCGACAAGGTGCATCTTTTTAAAACGCACTTTGCCAGTCTTGATATCCGCCAGGATCACGGCGTGCACAAAAAAACGGTGCAGGCCGTCCTGAAAAGGGCAGGGGTGATCGACAACTCCCTGGAGGAAATGGACGGGGAAACGCTGACCGCGCTGCTGCTGGAAAAAGAGCTGTCCGCGGAGGCCGGGGACTATGACGATCCCCTGATCCGCGACACGCTGGAAACCATCGCTTCCCTTAAAAAGATTCAACGGGAGAACGGGGAAGAAGGCTGTAACCGTTATGTGATCAGCAACTCGGAAGATATTTTTTCGGTGTTGTTTGTTTTTGCCCTGTTCCGCTGGTGCGGCTGGCCGGTAGAGGAATTAAGCTTTGACATCATCCCTCTGTTTGAATCCATGACCGGGATGGAAAACTCCGCCGCCATTATGGAGGCCCTGTTTTCCCTGCCCGCCTACCGGGCGCATTTGGAACGGCGCGGCCTGCGGCAAACGATGATGCTGGGCTTTTCCGACGGCACCAAGGACGGCGGCTATCTGCGGGCCAACTGGTCCATCTTTAAAACAAAGGAAAATCTTTCGGCGGTTTGCGCCCGCCACGGGATTAAGGCCATTTTCTTTGACGGCCGCGGCGGTCCTCCGGCGCGCGGCGGCGGCATGACCCACCGCTTTTACGCCGCCCAAAGCGAAAAAATCGCCAACAATGAAATCCAGCTGACCATTCAGGGACAAACCATCAGCAGTCTGTATGGAACGCGCGAGCACTTTATCCATAACAGCGAACAACTGCTGACCGCCGGGCTCTCCAATACTTTTTTTGAACGGGAAAACACCATCTCCGAGGCGGACAGGCAATTGATCGAAGAACTGGCCCGTTTAAGTTACGAGAAGTATCAGCATCTTAAAAACCATGAGATGTTTATACCCTACCTGGAAAATAAAAGCACCCTGAAATATTACGGCCGGGCCAATATCGGCAGCAGACCGGCGAAAAGGGGCCATAAAAAGCAACTGACGCTAAAGGACTTAAGGGCCATCTCTTTTGTCGGTTCCTGGAGCCAGCTTAAGCAAAATGTTCCCGGTTACTATGGCATGGGCACGGCGCTGAAGACCCTGGCCGACGCGGGCCGGCTGGAGGAACTGAAAACCCTGTTCCGGCGTGTGCCTTTCTTTAAGGCGCTGATACTCAACAGCATGATGTCGCTTTCCAAGTGCTGTTTCGGGCTAACGGCCTATATTGCCCGCGATGAACCGTACCGGGAGTTCTGGAATATGCTGCATGAGGAATTCACGCTGTCCCGGGATATGATGTTGCAGATTTCGGGCTATAGCGTTTTGATGGAGGAGGAGCCTGTTTCGCGCAACTCCATCGCCATCCGCGAGGATATTGTTTTGCCGCTGCTGGTAATACAGCAATATGCCCTGCAAAAAATTGAACAGGACGCCCCCCTTGGGGAAAGCTATGAGAAGATGGTGAAACGCTCCCTTTACGGCAATATCAACGCCAGCCGGAACTCAGCCTAAAAAAATTCCCTTTCCGTAAAACGAAAAGGGATCGGTTTAAAACAGCCGGCATCACGCTATTCCTGTGGATTCATTTCCAGACGCCAGGTCAGGTTTACCGAAGGGCGCAGCATGGCCGAAACCCCGCAATATTTGCCCTCGGAGAGTTCGATGGCGTGGGTGATTTTATCCTTGTCCAGCTTGTCGCCCCAGAACTTATAGATCACCTCGATATTCTTGTAGACCTTGGGATGTTCGTCGGTCATATCGGCTTCGATGGCCACTTCCATTTTGTCATAGGGCATGCGCATTTTATCCACGATGGAGGCCACGTCGCTGCCGGTGCATCCGGCCAGGGAGAGCAGCAGCAGTTCCTTGGGGCGTATGCCGGCGTCGGAGCCGCCAAAGGTGGCCGGGCCGTCCATGGGTACCCAGTGGTTACTGTCGGTCAGTCCTAAAAATGTCACTCCCTTGATGTGTACTGCTTTGGCTTTTGGCATGGTTGGTTCCTTTCATATTGGTCAAAATCTTTTGGATGAATTACTCCCGAAAAGTTACAGCACTCTCGTCATAAACAGGCCTTTGATGATAAAAAAGAGGTCATCTCTCCTTTTTCCGCTTTGGAGTAGTCCTCTGCTTTCTTCTATCCCCGATTGAGTCCATGCCCGCCGTACCTTAAATTACGGCCACCATTACAGCCGCGAGTGTCCATGAAAAACGAAATCCCGTTCCGCTATGCCCTGCTTCCCGTGCTTTTTCTAACCCTGCTCATCGTGTACGGTCTGCTGATCCGCCCCCATTGGCAGGGGCAGGCGGCTATTCCCCTGGAAATCATATTTATTGCCGCTTCCGTTTTTACCGTGGCCCTGTTGTTCATACTGGGCTGCGACTGGCCTGAAATAGAGGCCTCCATCGTAAAAAAACTGGCCGGGGCCCTGCCTGCTTTTTTTATTCTTTTTGCCATCGGACTGATTATCTCCAGCTGGATGATATCGGGGGCCATTCCCATGCTGGTCTACTACGGCCTCAGGATTATCGATCCGGCCTATCTCTATATTCTGGCCTTTATCAGCACGATTGTCTTTTCCAGCCTGACGGGCACCTCCTGGGGATCGGCGGGAACCATCGGCGTGGTGCTTGCGGGCATTGCCGGGGCGCTGGGGGCGCACATGGGTATCACCGCCGGGGCCATTATCGGCGGGGCCTATTTTGGCGATAAAATGTCGCCCCTTTCCGATACCACCAATCTGGCCGCCCTGGCCAGCGATGTTACCCTGTTTGACCATATCCGCTCCATGATGTACACCACGCTGCCGTCGGCCCTGCTGGCCGCCGGGGCGTTTTTCGCGCTGGGCTTTATCTATCCGCCCCGGGTCTCCGGCGCCGCCCTGGAAAGCCTGGAACCTTTTTTGATCGCCCTGCGCACCATGTTTCACTTTAATCCCCTGCTGTTGCTGCCGCCGGCCATCGTTCTTTATGGTTCCTTTCGTAAAAAGGCGACCATCCCCGTTTTGCTTTTGTCTGTCCTTTCCGCCGCTTTGCTGGCTCTCCTTTTTCAGGATTACAGCCCGGATAGCCTGATCCAAAGCCTGTACAAGGGCTTTGAGGCGGATATGGCCGTTTGGATGACGTCGATCCCGGAGAATGTGCGCGTGCTGGTCGGTCGCGGTGGGTTGTACGCCCTCAGCGAACCCATTGTCATTGCCTTTATGGTGTTCATTTTTATCGGAGCGCTGGATCATATCCGGGCCATGCCCGTTGTGGTGGAGCGTCTTTTTCGCTTTGCCCGCGGCCGCCGGAGCGTCATACTTACCAGTCTGGCGGCCACGGCCTTTACCAATGCCCTGACCTCCAATCAGTATGCCACCAGTTTTATTATCGGCGACGCCTTTAAGGCCAAATACGACCGCTATAAAATTCCGCGCAGGGTGCTCTCCCGCTCCCTGGAAGATTACGGCACCATGATTGAAAGTCTGGTACCCTGGACCACCACCACCGTGTTCATGGTGGCCACCCTGGGGGTTCCCTTTGCCGATTACTGGCACTGGCAGCTGATATCGCTGATCAACATCGTGATTGCGCCCCTGCTGGCCTGGTGGGGCATAGGTTGTTTTTACACGCCGGAGCCGGAAGGGGAGAACAGGGTCGTTCGGGATGAGCTATAAGCCCGTGTCCCGTTTTTTGCAAAAACCCATAAACAAGGGAAACGATATGAAAAAGGAGCCATTAAAGCCGGAAACCCTGCTTAGCCACTTTGCCGAGGAACGGGGAGACTATCACGGAGCGGTGGTGCCGCCGCTTTTTCAAAACTCCCTGTTCACCTTTGAAAGCTGGCAGGCCATAGACGCGGCTTTCGACAATCGCCGCGAGAGCTATATCTATAGCCGGGTGGCCAACCCTACAGTGGCCCTGGTGGAGAAAAAGGTTGCCCGGCTGGCCGGCGCGGAAAAGGGCCTGCTTTTTGCTTCGGGCATGTCGGCCATCAGTGCCGCCCTGCTGCATTTTTTAAATGCCGGCGATCATGTGATTACCCTGAAAAATATATACGGCCCGGCCAACAATCTGATTGCCGTCTATCTGAAGGAGAAAATGAGTATTGACAGCACCTTTGTCTCCGGGACGGACATGGGGGAATTTGAACGGGCGATCACGCCGAAAACGCGGCTGATCTATCTGGAAAGTCCCACATCGGCCACCTTTCGCCTGCAGGATATCGCCGCCGAAACCGCTCTGGCCCAAAAGCACGGCCTGAAAACCGTCATCGACAACACCTGGGCCACGCCCCTGTTTCAAAAGCCGCTGGCTCTGGGCGTGGATCTGGAAATCCATTCCTGTTCCAAATATCTGGGCGGCCACAGCGATCTGGTTTCCGGCCTGGTTCTGGGGGCGGAAGCGGATATCGACACCATCGCCGTGAAGGAGAGGGAGCTGCTGGGCGGGGTCTGTTCGCCCTTTGAGGCCTGGCTGATTCTGCGCAGCCTGCGCACGCTGACCCTGCGCATGGAAAAGCACGGACAAAACGCCCTGAAAGTGGCGGCTTTTCTGGAAGCGCATCCGCGCGTGCGCCGGGTGGATTACCCCGGCTTGCCCTCCGCGCCCGATTACGCACTGGCCGTAAGGCAGATGAGCGGTTTTAGCGGCCTGCTGGCCTTTGAGCCCCGGCTGGAGAGTTTGGATAAAATCCGCGCCTTTTTTAACAGCCTGCAAATTTTTCAAATCGGCGTAAGCTGGGGCGGTCATGAAAGCCTGATCTATGCTCCGGCCATCAGCTATCTTAAGGAGCTCTCTCCGGCGCAGTTCAAAGCCATGGGTATTTCCCTTGCCCGGATGCGCATCTCGGTGGGGCTGGAAAACGCCGATGACCTGATTGCCGATCTGGATCGGGCCCTGACGCTGGCGGAGACGGGCGGATGAGCGCTGAAAAACCACGTGCCCTGATACTGGCCGCCGGACAGGGCCGGCGCATGCGTTCGTCATTGCCCAAGGTGTTGCTCCCCCTGGCGGGACGGCCGCTCATCGCCCATATTCTGGAGGCCCTGCGCCCCCTGACGGATGAGATCGCCGTGGTGGTCAGCCCCGCCAATAAAGCGGAAATAAGCGAATGTCTGGGAGAGGGCCTGCATTACATTGTGCAGCGGGAGGCGCGGGGCACCGGCCATGCCGTGCGGGCGGCGGAACCGTGGCTGCGCGGCTTTGAAGGCGCCCTTTTGGTGATGGTGGGCGACGCCCCTTTTATCACAACGGATATTCTGGCCCGGCTATGCACCATGCGCGACCGGGGCGACCATGCTGTCGTTTTTTTATCCGTGCTTTTCCCCCATAAGCCGCCGCCCTGGGGACGGGTGGTGCGCGCCGCGGACGGCCGTGTTTTACGTATTGTCGAGGAAAAGGATGCCTCCGGGGAGGAGAAACGAATCCGGGAGGTCAGCTCTTCCCACTATTGTTTTGACACGCCGCGTCTGTTACAGGCCCTGCCCGCCCTGCGGGTGGATAATGCCCAGGGTGAATATTATCTGCCCGATGTGATTGCCGGGTTTGTCCGGCAGGGTTACACCGTGGAGGCGCTGAGCACCGGGGATACGATGCTGCCCTTTGGCGTTAACACGCCGGAGGATATGCGCCTGGCCGAAAAGTTGTTTAAAAAAAGGAGCCGGCAGTGATTCGTGTTTCCGCGCCGGGGCGCATCTGTCTTTTTGGGGAGCATCAGGACTATCTGGGGCTGCCGGTCATCACGGCGGCCATCGACCGTTATATCCATATCGAGGGCCGGCCGCAAGGGGAAAGGGTTCTGGAAGTGGCCCTGCCGGATATCGGCGGGGAGGAGCGTATTGTATTGCCGCAAAAGGGGCGGCCTCTGCCGTACCGGAATTCCCGCGACTATCTGCGTAGTGTTTGCAATGTTCTTTCCGCCGAGGGTTTGCTGCCGGAGCGCGGGGCCCGTTGCACGGTGCGCGGTACCATACCAATTAATGCCGGCACCTCCTCCTCTTCGGCCCTTTGCGTGGCCTGGACGCGCTTTTTGCTGAGTCTGGGCGGTAACAAGGCCGATGACGCCCGGGTAGCCCATCTGGCCTGGCGTGCCGAGGTGACCGAGTTTGGCGACCCGGGTGGCATGATGGATCAATATGCCTCGGCCCTGGGCGGGGTACGTTATATCGCCTTTAAGCCCCGTATTGAAACTAAGGCCCTGCCCCGGCCGCCGGGAAAATTTATCCTGGGGGATTCCGGTGAGACCAAGGATACCATAGGCATACTAAACCGGGTTCGCCGGGGCGTGGAGGAGGCTGTGGCTTTTCTGCGGGAAAAAAAGCCTTCCTTTAGCCTGGAAACAGCCACGCCGGATGAGGTGCGGGCCTTATGGGACGGAGCGGACGATGAGCGACGGAACCTGCTGACCGGCGCCCTAAAAAACCGCGATATACTGCGGCGGGCCCTGTCCTTATTTAACACGGCGCCCCTTGACGGAAGAGAACTGGGACGTCTGTTAAGCCTTCATCACCGGGTGTTGGCCGGGGAGTTGCGGATCAGCACGCCGAAAATCGAACGTATGCTGCGGGCGGCGACGGATGCGGGCGCCGCGGGCGGTAAGATAAACGGCTCCGGCGGCGGAGGCTGCATGTTTGCCTATGCCCCGGAAAACGCCGAAAAAGTGGCCCGGGCCATCGAACAGGCGGGCGGAAGGGCGCATATTCTGCAAATAGTCTGAGCTGCGGAGGCTATCTTTTTGCTTGAAGCCGTATCGGGCCTGTCGTAATTTTACAAACCTTTACACACATTACGGAGCAGAGGTCATGAAAAAAATCATCATCTTTTTTACCATTTTGTCTTTGACGGGCGGCATGCTTCTCGCCGATGAGGGCATGTATCCGGTGACCATGATGGATCAGGTGGATCTTAAGGAAAAGGGTTTTGAGATATCCCTGGAGGATATTTTCAGTCCCGGTAAAACCAGTCTTTTTGACGCCATCGTCAAGGTAAACGGCTGTACCGGTTCCTTTGTCTCCGGCGACGGCCTGATCATCACCAATCACCATTGCGCCTTTCGCGCCGCCAATCTGGCCAGCGACGCCGGACATGATTATATCCGCGACGGTTTTCTGGCGGAAAGCCGGGAGATGGAAATTCCCGCCCGGGGATATACGGTACGCATCACCCGTTCCTATAGCGATGTTTCCGCCGAAGTAACCGACGGACTGGAGAAGATAGAGGACGCCTATGAACGCAACAAGGTTCTGGCCGACAGGATCAAGGCCATTGTGGCCCGGGCGGAAAAGGAAAATCCCGGCATGCGGGCCGAGGTTTCGGAAATGTTTAAGGGGCGTCAATATATCCTGTTTATCTATACCTATCTGCGCGATATACGGCTGGTCTATGTGCCGCCGCGCTCCATAGGTGAATTTGGCGGCGACATTGACAATTATGAGTGGCCGCGCCACACCGGGGATTTTTCCTTTTTGCGCGCCTACGTGGCTCCGGACGGACAACCGGCGGATTTTAGCCCGGAGAATGTTCCCTATCATCCCCGCAAGCATCTTCAGGTTAACCCCGGGGGCGTGAACGACGGGGACTTTGTTTTTATCCTCGGTTTTCCGGGACGGACTTTCCGCCATCTCAGTTCTTATTTTCTGGAGTATGAGCAGCGCTTTAACCTGCCCGCGCGCGTGGAATGGTATCAATGGCTGATTGCCACCATGGAAGAGGCCGGTCGCGAGGATCGCTCCGTGGCGCTCAAGCATCTTTCACGCATCAAGTCCCTGGCCAATCTGGATAAGCGCTATAGCGGTCGTCTGCTGGGTTTGCGCCGTCTGCGGCTGGTGGCCAAACGGCAGGCGGAAGAAGAAAAAATGCGACGGCTCGATCCGCGGGTCGCTTCCGTTTTGGATAAACTAGGTGACATTTACCGTCAGCGCCGGGAGGAGGGATACCTTACTTTTTGGCTAAGCCGTTTACGCAGCGATGTTTATGCCTTTTCCTTTGCCGATCGTATTATCGGCGTGGAGCGCAACCGGGCCAAAAAGGACATGGAACGGGAAAGCCCCTATATGGATCGTAACTGGCCGCGAACGCTGAGATACACCATGATCGCCGCCGATAACTTTTACCTGCCGGTGGACCGGGCCATACTAAGCGAGATTTTAACACGTCTTTTGTCCCTGCCCGCCGCCGGGGAGAAGCCGGCCCTCAGGCAACTGGCGGGGATGGTGGAAGAGACCGGGTCGCCGGAAAATTTTGCCCGACAGCTTTACCGGCAAACCCGGATTACAGACAAGACGCAATTAAAGAAATGGCTGCAGGCTTCTCCGGAGGAAATCGAAAAGCTGAAAGACCCCTTTATTGAACTGCGCCGTACTTTGGAGGAAGCATACGAAGAGTTGAAAGAAGAGAGCCGGAGAACCAACGGTCAACTGGCCCTGTTGCAGCCCCGCTATACCGAAGCCCGCATGAAGTTTATGAAGGGCTCGTTCATCCCGGACGCCAACGGCACCCTGCGCCTGACCTTTGGCCACATCCGCGGCTATCATCCCCGGGATGCGGTTTACAACAGTCCGGTTACCAGCCTGACCGGCATCGTGGAAAAAAACACGGGCCGTCCTCCCTTTAACGCGCCGGACGCCCTGATGCAAAATATTAAGGAGAAAAACTACGGCCGCTTTTACAACAAGGCCGTGGACAGCGTGCCCGTCTGTATTTTATACGACCTGGACACCACCGGCGGCAATTCCGGCAGTCCGGTCATGGATAGCGGGGGCCGGTTGATCGGCGTGAATTTTGACCGCGCCTTTGAGGCCACGATTAATGATTATGCCTACAGCGAGCGTTACAGCCGCTCCATCGCCGTCGATATCCGCTATGTGTTGTGGGTAATAAAATATATTGCCGACGCCGATGAACTGCTGCGGGAAATGGGGGTGGGGGAGTAAGGTGAGGCGGATACGCGAAAGCAGAAGCCGCACGCCGGAATTTTGGCCCTTGGCGCTCAGCCGGCCTGTTGATGGAAGCCTGTATCACAAAAAAAGATGCAGTTAAAAAATAAGTAAAGAATAAATGTTATTAAGTTGTTTAACCGAGTAAGCGAAAAAACATACGGAAAAATATCAGGTTATCTGCAAGAATGCTGCTCCGGCGCAGGGGGCATTGTGTTAGCCCCCGGATGCATTCCTGATTATATTAAAGTAATAATATCCATTATGCCTAATAATTTTACAAGGACATCCCATGCCCAGGAGAATTCTTTTTATTATTATTACCGCTTCAATCGCCCTGGCCGGCGCTTCGGCCGGCAACCAAAAAAATATTATTGAATGGCACCGGCAAGCCAAAAATCTGCTGGCCGCCAATCCGGACTCGGCCATAGTTTTGCTTAACCGGGCGCTGACTCTGGGGCAATATGCGGAAACAGACTCCTTAACGGCCAGGTCCGAATATTACCTGGGCATTGCCCATTATTACCGGGGGCAATATTATCTCAGCAGCTATTATTATCAAAAGGCCTTAAAATCACTCTATGCCGAGCGGAACATCAATTTCCGAAGCAAGTGTCTGAATAATTTGGGCGTGAACCAGGAAATTACCGGCTCTTATGACGACGCCATTAAATCATATCTAAAATCCATGGATATTGACGCCCGCCTGGGTGACTCCACCGGCGTTGCCCAAACCCAAATAAATATCGGACTGTTGCATCTGGAGCTGGGCCAGACGGGACAGGCGCGCATCCTTTTGACTAAGGCGCTTAATTTTTTCCGCAAAACGGAAAACAGCAATGGCATGGCCCTGGCCTACCATAATCTGGGGAAGCTCTCCTTTGACCTGCAACAACCGGACAGCGCACTTTTTTATTTAACGCGAGCAGGGGAATTGTACAAAAAGGCCGCCAATCATTATGAATATGTCAATATCCGTATTTTTATGGCCTCTGTGGAAATGAACCGGGGACATTATGACAAGGCTTCCCGTTATCTGTATGAAGCGGCCCGCTTTGCCGAAAGCGCCGGATACAACGCGCAATGGACGGCCGCCAATATTTTACGGGCAAAGCTGATGATGCGGAAGGGGCAATACGCCGCGGCGCGGGAAATAATAAAAAACATACATCCGATAAATGAAAAAAATAAGAGAAATAAAAGAATAGTACAGTTGAAGCTGATGGCCGGGGAAACGTCTCCCGCCCGTTTCAGCGAGGAACTGGATCGATTTATAAGCTATCAGGATTCTTTGCATAAGGCCGTTAACGACGGTTTTATTTCCCAATTGCAAATCCGTTATGAAACGGAGAAAAAGATACAGACCATACAAAATCAAAATAGGATGATCCGATCGCAAAAGATGAAAATAATTTATCTTGCCGCCGGGAGCGGTCTTCTCGTTTTATTGTTGATCGTCATCGCGCTCCTCTATCTGCGATTGCGCAAAAGTTACCGCAAACTTTATCAAAACAGCGAAAAATTACGTAAATGTACTTCCGATGTTACAAGGCGGTCCAAACCCATCATTTCCGGAGAGTCCCGCGTGGAAGGAAATGACGGGCTTTGGAAGATGATCGTAAACGTGCTTCAGCATGAAAAACGCTTTACCGATCCCGAACTGACCATTGAAAAACTGGCCCTGGCCTGCAACAGCAATAAAACTTATGTATCCCGTGAAATAAAAAAACATACCGATATGAATTTCAGCAACTTTATCAACCGTCTCCGCATCCGGGAAGTGATCAACCGCCTGCCGGACAGCCGTATGTCGCTGGAGGCCATCGCCGGCGAATGCGGATTTAACTCTTCCAGCACCTTTTACAGATCGTTTAAGGCGGAAACGGGACTGACGCCCCGGCAGTATATCCAACTCGCCGCCCGCGAGAAAAAAAGCGGAAAACATAACATGCGGGAAGAGCACCCGGCGCCAGACCCTTCATAATCCTTCAGTTCCGCTATTTTTCTCATTTAGTTTTTGATTTTGAGAATATGGTTTCTTTTTTGGGATAACCATTGCTTTTTTGGGAGTAAAACTTGGTCATCCCATGCCCTTCCTCACCGATACACTCCATTATAGCGCGCTTCAAACCCCGAGCGGTATAAGCAAACCGTGAGGGACGGTTCAGTTAGGTTATTTATAAGGAGAATTAGTATGAGAAAAATATTACCTGTTTTTATAATGCTGCTGGTCTGCGTCTTCCCCCTGGCGTCCCAAACCGCGGTACAACCGGCCGGGTCTGGCACTCAAGCCGATCCCTACCAGATCGCCACCCTGGATAACCTGTACTGGGTAACACAAAACAGCTCCAGTTGGGGCAGCTATTTTATCCAAACGGCCGATATCGACGCCTCCTCCACCAACGGCTGGGACGGAAGCGCGGGATTTTCACCGATCGGCTCACTTACTGCTAACGTTGATTTTACCGGCTCTTATGACGGTCAAAAATATACCATCAGCGGTCTGTATATCTACAGAGCTGCTACAGACTATATTGGAATGTTCGGACGAATAAACGGCGGCAGCGTGAGTAATCTTACCTTAAACACGGTCAATATAACAGGGGCTAATTCCACGGGCGCCCTTGCAGGTGTTATCTTAGGCGGGGCAACGGTCAGCAACTGTCACAGTAGCGGTTCCATATCAGGGGCTTATAATGTGGGAGGATTAATAGGTTTGGTCTCAGATGCCGGAACTTCTATAAACAATAGTTCCAGTTCCTGCAGCGTAAGTGGAACCGGACAAATCGGCGGTTTTATAGGCTATGCACAATACACTGTTTCTATTAATAATTGCTTCAGTACGGGCGCGGTCAGCGGTGATGACGCGGTTGGCGGTTTTGTAGGTTATATGACTGACACACCAACCGTGAGCAACTGCTACGCCACCGGCAGCGTTACCCGTAACAACGGCAGTGGCAGCGGCAATATCGCGGCTTTTTGCGGACTAAATGGCGATTATAATGCCGTACAGGGTTTTACTGTTGACGGGGGGACAATTGAATACGCCTATGCCACGGGCAGCGTCACCTTCGACGGTACCACGAATCCCACGGATAAGGGATTTGTAGGAATTGAATATGGAACCAACAACTATACCAATAACTTTTTTGACAGCCAGACCAGCGGTCAAAGCAGTGACGCCGTCGGCGCGGCGACGGCCAAAACCACCGCCGAGATGCAGGATGTGGCCACCTTTACCAATATCTCCACCTCCGCCGGTTTAACCTTTCCGGTATGGGACTTTGTCAACAACCCCAATGACGACGGCGCGTTTAACGATTACTGGGACATGGATCAGGCCGGGACGTTGAACAACGGCTACCCCATTCTAACCTGGCAACAGGGAGGGGATCAGTCCCTGCCGGTAAACCTGGCCGCCTTCAGCGTGCTGCCCGGCGACGGACAAGTGACCCTGAAATGGACAACCGCGTCGGAGGTAAACAACAAGGCCTTTTTACTGGAACGCAGCGAGGACGGGGAACAGTTCAGCCTGGTTACACAGATAGAAGGCCAGGGCAATAAAAACAGCCGAACCGATTATATCTATACAGACGTCAATGTGTTTAACGGCGTCACCTACCACTACCGCCTGTCCGATATGGATTACAACGGAAAAATTACACAACTGCAAACCATTGCCGCTACCCCGCAAGCGGCCGTTGACGGCCGGGAAGAGGTCACCATAAGCGATTTCCGTTTGTATCCGGCCTATCCCAATCCCTTCAATCCGCTTACGCGCATCATGTTCGATGTGCCGCAAGGGAGCTGGGTACGTCTGAGCGTTTATGACCTTACCGGACTTAAGGTGGCCGAGCTGGTCAACGGTTACAGGGAAGCGGGCCGTCACAGCGTAACCTTCGATGCGGCGCGGCTGGCTTCGGGCATGTATATCTATCGCTTGCAGGCGGAGCGGTACTCCGCCGCGGGCCGCATGCTTCTGATTAAATAAAGGGTCTAAGCGTCGTCAATAATACCCCGGCAGTTTTGTCGGGGTTTTTTTGTATCCCGATGATGTGTGTGGAGGGAAGATTTCACCCGGCGGGCCCCACCCC
>JALXBH010000198.1 GCA_026991535.1 Calditrichia bacterium
AAATTGACATGGCTTGAAAAGTTCGGACTATTTTGTCTTAATTTTATATCAACCATATAATAAGGTGTCTCTCAATATATAAAACGCCTGTTCCTTTAACCCCTATAATTTTCTCCGGGTGCCCCCCCCCATACAAAAGGGAGGCCGCCGTTCCGGGACGGGTTCTTCTCCGCAAAACCGTCCCTCCGGGAAGCCCTTTTTCCCTATAGTCAAAGCTTCTTTTTTCCGGGTGGATTACCGGAGTAGAATTCTTTTTTCGGAGAACGGCGGTCAAAATATTCCGCGGCCCGCTATTTTCATGAAAACGGGAATTGCGAAGGATGCAATCTTAAGTGGAAAATAACGGGATAATTATGCAAATTAGTCTTTCAGCGATTTGTAAACCATGAAACCCGGATACACCGTCCTAATGGCTATCAATAACGGCTCTATGTATTTTAATTTTCCTAATATTCTAACGATCATTCGCATACTTCTTACCCCGGTATTTATTTATCTGTTTCTCTATGTGCCGGAATCCGGGAAGTTCTATGCTGCCCTGTTGTTCTTCCTGGCCGCGCTCACGGACTGGTATGACGGCTATCTGGCCCGGCGCATGAACATGACCACCCGGCTGGGACAGTTTTTGGACCCCATTGCCGACAAGATACTTATCTCCAGCGCCCTTTATCTTTTTGCCCTGGAAGGTTATGTCTTTTACTGGATTGTTTTCACCATCATCGCGCGCGACGTTGTGGTTACCGCGTTGCGCATCTATGCCCTGCACCACGGCAAGCCCATTATTACCAGCACCCTGGCCAAATGGAAAACCTTCGCCCAGATGGGCTATGTTATGTTTATGATTCTTTATCTGGCCTGGCCCGGCGCTCCGGATATACACCTGAGCCATACAAGCGACGACTGGTACACCCCGGGCACCCTGGCTGCTCTGTTTGTCACCCTGCTGACCACACTGAGCGGCATACACTATCTGGTCTATAACCGGACTCACCTGAATGAAATCTTTAAACGGGTAACACGCAAATGGCTGAACCCCTGAAAAACGGAAACGGTACTTTTTGGGCCGCGCGCATCCTCACCTCCGTGGGCGGACTGGGCTTTTTCCCGCTCTTCCCCGGCACGGTAACCTCCCTGGCGGGGGCGGCCTTGTTTTTGTGGCTGACGCCGGACAAGGCGACCCTGTTGGTCGCCGTCATCGCGGTCTCCTTTCTGGGTATCCTGCTCACCCCCCGGATAGAAGCGCGGCGGGGCAAAGATGCCGGTGAAATCACCCTGGATGAGCTGGCCGGGCAGTGGTGCGCGTTTATTCTGGTAGAGAACATTTCCTGGCCCGTTGTTTTGGCCGGTTTTATCCTGTTCCGCGTTTTTGACATCATTAAACCCTTTGGTATCGACCGCCTGCAAACGCTGCCGGGGGGCTATGGCGTGGTGTTGGATGATCTTTTGGCCGGATTTTACAGCGCCCTTGTTTTAGCGCTTTTACACTATTTTGGAGTTTTCTAATGGACAAGCTCTTCGCGGAAATCATCACCATAGGCAACGAGGTTCTGGCCGGATACACGGTTAACACCAACGCCACCTTTATCTCCGGTCGTTTACGGGAAAACGGCATTGCCGTTAAGTGGGTAACCACCATCGCTGACGAGCCTGAGGCCATAAAACAGGCCTGGAGTCATGCCGGGGGCCGGGCGCGGATTATCGTCACCACCGGTGGGCTGGGTCCCACGCCCGATGACATCACCAAAAAATGTATTGCCGATTTTTTTAACGCCCCGCTGGAGCCAAACAAACAGGCCACGGCCAACCTGAAACATTTTTTTGAATACCGCCGTCGAACAGCGGCCGGACTCAACCTGGATCAGGTACTGGCGCCAAGGGGGGCGGAAATCCTGCCCAACCCCATCGGCACCGCTTCCGGCCTGATCATGCGCCGGGATAAGCGTGTGTTCGCTTTTTTCCCCGGTGTGCCCTCGGAAATGAAAGCCCTGATGACGGAGGGATTTATCCCCTGGCTGAAGGAGCATCTGGAACTGCCCGCGATCCATACCCGTTTGCTGCGCACCACGGGCATCGCCGAGTCACGCCTGTATGAACAGGTGCGGGAAACGGTTGACAGCCATCCGCAATATGCGCTCTCCTTTTTACCCCGGCAAACCGGCGTGGACTTACGTTTTACCTTTACCGAAAGCGATGAAGAATCCCTGCGGGACTGGCTGGCCTTTGTGGCCTCCATTCGCGCCAAACTGGAAAAATATATCTTTACCGACGAAGAGCGGGAGCTGCATGACGTCCTTTTGGAGCTGTTACGCGGCCGGGGACTGAGCCTGGGGGTGGCGGAAAGTTTTACCGGCGGACTTATCGGGGATCAGCTAACGGATATAGCGGGCTGCTCCGATGTGTTTTTAGGCGGTGTTGCCGCCTATGACAACAGGGTTAAAACCACTATGTTGGGAGTGCGGGAAGAAACCCTGAAAAAACACGGTGCGGTAAGCGAAGAGACGGTACGGGAGATGGTCCGCGGCGCGCAGCGGCTTTTTAACAGCGATTGTGCCATGGCCACCACGGGTATAGCGGGCCCGGGCGGCGCCACCCCGAAAAAACCGGTGGGACTGAGCTATATTGCTGCCCGCCTCGGGGAACATGAAATGGTGCGGGAATTCCGCTTTGGAGCCAATAACCGCCGGTTAAATAAACTACGCGGCGCCATGGCCGCCATGGAAATGCTGCGTCGTCTGCTGCGTCAATTTCCCGATGATGCGTGATGAAAACGGAAAAGAAAAACTCCGCGCGCCTTTTTTTAGCCGTTTTCCCCGATGATACGGTGAAAAGTATTTTGGATAAAGAGACCGCTCTTTTACAAAAAAAATACACTCTGCCGGGCTTAAAATGGACAGCCCCTGCCCAACGGCACCTGACCCTTAAATTTTTGGGCGATGTTACCCCCGGAGAAAAAGAGCGGCTGATACAGCGGCTGGATGCTCTTTGCCCTCGCCTCGGGCGGCCCCGGCTTTCACCGAAAGCATACGCCTTTTTCCCCAACCGACGGCGGGCCAGGGTCTTTTACCTCGGACTGGAAGAGGACGCGGCCTTAAGCGCCCTGGCCCGGGAAATAGAAGTCTGTGCCGGGGAGAGTGTGCCCGGGGCCTCTTCCGCCCCTTTCCGGCCGCATATTACCCTGGCACGCATGGGCCGCCGCTTTAGCGGGTATGCCGCCCTGACTCCCCTGTCCCGGGAAACAGCACGTCCCTGGCGGCAGGACGTGGACAGCTTTATGTTGGTGGAAAGCCGCCTGAGCGCTTCCGGCGCAAAGTATACGCCCGTACACACTTTTTTCTTGCCTGAAACAAAATAGTTCGTTAGGTTTCCCTGTAAACGATCAATCATAATATCCGGAGTACAATCATGGATCCAAAAATCGATAAAAACAAAGCGGCCGACCTGGCGGTTACACAAATTGAACGGCAATTCGGCAAGGGCTCTATCATGAAACTGGGCGACCGCATCAAGGTGGAAGCCAATGTAATCTCCACCGGCTCCATATCGCTGGACGCGGCTTTGGGCATCGGCGGCATTCCGCGCGGACGCATTACCGAAATTTACGGACCGGAGTCTTCGGGAAAGACCACCCTGGCCCTGCACTGTGTGGCTGAGGCCCAAAAAATGGGCGGACTGGCCGCCTTTGTGGATGCCGAGCACGCCCTGGACCCCACGTACGCCAAAAAACTGGGCGTGGATACGGCCAACCTCCTGGTCAGCCAACCCGACAACGGTGAGCAGGCCCTGGAGATTGTGGAGACGCTGGTTCGCAGCGGCGCCCTGGATATCGTCATTATCGATTCCGTGGCCGCTCTGGTGCCCAAGGCGGAGATCGAAGGTGAAATGGGCGATTCGCACATGGGCCTGCAGGCCCGGTTGATGTCCCAGGCCTTGCGCAAGCTGACAGGCACGGTTAGCAAATCCAACACAGCCGTGGTTTTTATTAATCAGGTGCGTGAAAAAATAGGCGTTATGTTTGGCAATCCGGAAACCACCACCGGCGGACGGGCGCTTAAATTTTACACCTCCATCCGCATGGATATCCGCCGCATCGCCACCATAAAGGAAAACAACGAGGTGATGGGTAACCGTACCAAGGTAAAGGTGGTTAAAAACAAAATGGCGCCTCCCTTTCGTGTTTGCGAATTTGACATAATGTACTCCGAAGGCATCTCCCAGGCCGGAGATATTCTCGACCAGGCGGTTATTCACCGCGTGGTGGACAAGGCCGGCACCTGGTTTTCCTACAAGGAAACGCGTTTGGGACAGGGACGTGAAAACGTAAAACGTTTTCTTAAGGAAAATGAGGATATCAAAGAGGCGATTCTGGAAGAGCTTAAGCCCCACATGGGCCTGGGCGAGGCGGCCGATGGGAACGAGAGCCAGGAAACCCCGGCCGATGATCATTAGGGCCTGTCCCGAGCGGCCGGATAAGCCGTTAGTTCAGGAAGGGTAAGACCCGGGGCTCCGCGTGGCCGCGAGGGAAAACATGATCATGTCCGAAAATATCATCACCATCAGCCGCATAGAGCTTGTCTCCCCCCGTCGTAAGATATATGCCCTGTATAACGGGGAGGAGCTTTTATGCGAGCTGAGTGAAAACACGCTGGTTCACTTTGGTCTGTACAGGGGAACGGCCGTCAGCGGGGAACGCTACCGGGAAATCGTCGCCTATCAGGAGTTTGACGACGGCCTGCAACAGGCTTTGCGCTATCTGCAAAACCGCCCCCACCTGCGCGGAGAACTGGCCGAAAAGCTTCGCCACAAACAGTTCCGGCGGGATGTGATAGAAAAAGTATTGACCCATCTTCAGCAGAAAAACTATCTCAACGACGCCGAGTATACGCGAATGTTCATTAAAGAGGCCCTGCGCGCGGAAAAAACAGGTCCCTTGCGCCTCCGGCAAAAACTTTTGCAAAAGGGCGCGGCAACAGAGTTGATAGAAGAGGCCCTGACACGTTACGACGATGAGCTTCAGTTTTCCGTATGTAAAAGGCTGGCCGAAAAGAAGCTGGCCACACTTAGCCTTTCCGCCAAAAACGATCGTTATAAAAAGTTAAACGCCTTTCTGGCGCAAAAGGGTTTTTACCACGAAACCATCCGCGCCGTGTTGGCTGCCCTGCTCTAAGGCGTCCCGCAGGAAAATATTTTAATACTTCCAGTTACCCGCTTTCTTTTATTTTTCAATAGATTCATCCGACTATATGGGAGAACAGCCTTATAAAGGACGGGCCTATGTCGGATATTATTTTACACGAAACCATTCAGGGCATATCCTCAGCGGATGATCAACTGAATATTTTTGCCCAGGCCATCCACCAAAACCCGGATGTGGTTGTCATAACCGACCGCAACGCCACCATCGTTTACAGCAATCCCCGTTTCACCGAACTGACCGGTTACAGCGCCGAAGAGGCCCTGGGTAAAAATCCAAGGATTTTACAATCGGGCGACACAAAACCGGAAGTTTATAAGGAAATGTGGGAAGTCATTCTGCAAGGCCGGATATGGCACGGAGAGTTTAAAAACCGGCGCAAGGACGGCAGCACCTTTTGGGAAGAAGCCTCGATCGGACCTATTTTTAACGAGGATGGCACAATAACACATTTTGTGGCTATAAAACATGATATCACCCGTCGCCGGGAGATGCAAAACGTTCTTCAAAAAACCGTCACCCAGTTCCGTACTCTTGCCGCCTCCACCCATGATGCCATCATCGTTATCGATGAACATTGCTCGGTGCATTTATGGAATAACGGCGCCAGCAGGTACTTCGGTTATCTGGACAGAGAGGTTATCGGGAAATCATTAAAGGATATCCTGAAGGTGCGGGAATCCCAATTGAAAAATTTCCGTAAGTGGATAAAAAGCTCCGAGAAGATACAACGACAGATAGAAACGGAAATTCAACACAAGCATGGTCACTGGATACCGGTGGAAGTGTCTTTTTCCAATATGCAAATTGAAGCGGAAAACTTTGCCGTGCTCATTATAAGGAACATCGAAGAGCGTAAAAAGAACGAACAAAAATTAAAGCAACTCAATTATCAGAATGAGCAGTTGATCAAAAGCCTGGCCTCGGTACTGATCGTTACCGATTCCAATGAAAAGGTTATCCGCTGGAACACTGTGGCCGAAACCACCTTCGGCATTCCCGCGGAGGATGTTATCGGTAAGCCCTTTACCAACACGGGTATACAATGGAACTGGGAAAAGGTGTTCGAAGCCATCGGTAGTTGCCGGGTTGAAAAGAGCATTCAACATTTAGCGGATTTAAATTACACGGGAAACAACGGAATATCCGGATTCTTAAACCTAAGCTTTTCTCCCTACCCCATAGATAACTCACAATACCCCGGTTTCATTATCCTGGGTCAGGATATCACCGACCGGAAAATTATGGAAAGCCAGTTGGTGCAAAGCCAGAAACTGGAGTCCATCGGCCAGTTGGCGGCAGGTATCGCCCACGAAATCAACTCCCCCACGCAGTTTGTTACCGATAATGTTTATTTTCTCAATGAGACCTTTAAGGATATGAAACCCGTTTTTGATCTTCTTTTCGACATTATCGGAAACAGGGAAAGCCGCATGGAGGATATCCGGGAGAGGTTGACGGAAATCGTTGAGGATATTGACCTGAGCTATCTGCTGGAGGAAGTACCACAGGCTTTTAAACAGACCCTGGATGGTCTGGAGAGGGTCAGCTCCATTGTTAAGGCCATGAAACGGTTTTCGCACCCCGGAACAAAGGAAAAGCAGCTCTATAATGTTAACGAGGCCATACGCACAACAGCCATGGTCTCGAAGAATGAGTGGAAATATGTGGCCGATCTGAGTCTGGAACTGGAAGAACATATACCGGCGGTCAACCTGCTGGTGGATGAGTTCAATCAGGTTATTCTAAATATGATCGTCAACGCGGCACACGCCATCGCCGAAAAGCAGGACGAAAACACGACGGAAAAAGGAAAGATCACCATCTCCACCAAAGATGATGGCCGCCATGTGCGTATCGATGTGCGGGATACGGGTAAAGGAATTCCCGGGGAGATCATCAACCGTGTGTTCGATCCGTTTTTCACCACCAAGGAGATAGGCAAGGGAACGGGACAGGGGCTGGCCATTTCCCACGATATTATTGTAAACAAGCATCAGGGTTTTATCGAGGTTCAATCCACCCCCGGCGAGGGAACGATGTTTACCATCCGCTTACCAAAAGGATAAGGAACCGTTCAATGCTGAGTGTATTATTTGTGGACGACGAGCCCAATATTCTGAGAGGCTATAAACGTATTTTTCATGCCAGGCGCAAAAACTGGCAAATTCACCTGGCCGGTTCCGGCGCCGAGGCGCTGAAACTGCTGGAAGAGACTCATGTGGATGTCATCATAACAGATATGCGTATGCCGGGTATGGACGGGGCACGGCTGCTTAATATCATCCGGCTCCGCTACCCTCATATCATTCGAATCATTCTCTCCGGCCAGTCCGACGAAGAGGAGATAATGAATTCCGTGCTGGCCACCCACCGCTTTCTCTCCAAGCCCACGGATCCGCAAACCATCCGGGAGGCCATAGAGCAATCGGTCTCTTTCAGGGAAAAAACCGGTAATGCTCAAATCCGCGGGGTCGTATCGCAAATAGACCACCTGCCCAGCCTGCCCGAACTTTATCTTGAAATTGAAAATATCCTGCGACGGGAGGACTTTGAACTGAAAGAGGTCACCTCTGTGATTGAGAAGGACATGGCCATGACCGCCTCCATCCTGAAGCTGGTCAATTCGGCCTTTTTCGGCATCCCCCGCAAGGTTAGCACCATACAGGAAGCGGTTTCCTATTTAGGTGTGGTGTTGATCAAGTCGCTGGTGCTTAACCATAGTCTGTTCAGCACCGGCTTACAAGGCCCCCATCCCGATTTTATCCGCCGCCTGTGGCAGCATAGCAATGAAACGGTTCGCCATGCCCTGTGCCTTGCCCGCGGGTGTTTCCGGGAGCAGGAGGTCGTTGACGAAATTACTCTCGCGGCCTCGGTACATGATATCGGCATGCTGATAATCGCCAACAGCCTGCCCGGGGAGTTTGCCGGGATACAACGGCAAAGCCTTGCCGGAAATATTCCCGCGCACAGCGTGGAACAGGAAGTACTGCAAACCACCCATGCCGCGATAGGAGCCTATCTGGCCCATCTGTGGTCCTTTCCTCCCGCGGTGGTGGAGTTGATATTACACCATCACGACAGCGCCATAAACTTTAAGCCGCTGTTTATATTGCACCTGGCCGATGTGGGAGCGCAGCAAACCCTAAACGATAACTATGGGTTTCCCCAGGAGAGCCTGGATAAAAACAGCATGAGCCTTTTTAATAAAAGCGACCCTTCCCTTAATGCCACTTTTAAAGATTGTCTCAACAAAGGATGGAATGATGACTAAAAAGTACCCCGTTTTATTCGTAGACGATGAGCAGAATATCTTAATCTCTTACAAGAGAAACCTGCGCAAGTATTTTCAGGTGGAAACGGCGGGCAGCGGGCCCGAGGCCCTGGAGCTGATGAGAAGCAAAGGCCCCTTTGCCGTTATCGTCAGCGATATGCAGATGCCCGTAATGGACGGCGCGCGGTTTTTGGAGAAAGCTCGGGCCATAGACAAGGATTCCGTACGTATGATACTGACTGGTTTTGCCAATATTGAAAATGCCATCAGCGCGGTGAATAACGGCTTTATTTTCCGCTTTTTAACCAAACCCTGCCCGCCGGAGTCGCTGATTGCCGCCATAGAGGAGGGCATCCGTCAATACCAGTTGATCCATGCCGAGCGCGAACTTTTGGAAGATACCCTGCAAAATTCCATAGGAGTTTTGACGGCTATCCTAGGCATGGTGAATCCGCAGGCCTTCGGCCGGGCCAACCGTATTAAACAGTATGTGCATCAAATTGCCGAAAGGCTGAAGCTAAAGGATATCTGGCAGTTGGACATGGCGGCCATGCTGTCGCAGATCGGCTTTGTCACCCTTCCCCCGCACATACTGGATAAGATATACAATGGAGAGATTCTTACGGAAAAAGAGCAGATCATGCTGGAGGAACATCCGGGCATCGGCGGCTCCCTGATCGAAAAAATCCCGCGCATGGACATCATTGCCGCCATAATACGCGATCAAAACAAAAAATTCAGTGAACACGAAGCGCCGGCCGCACTAACGCCGCGTAAAAAGTTTATCTCCCTGGGAGCGCAGATATTAAAAGTGGTTCTGGCCTTCGACGGCTATATCTACCGCGGCATGAGCAAAGACGCCGCCATCAGCATGCTGGAACGGGATCAGAACTCCTATAACCGGCAGATTGTTTCTCTGTTGAATGATTTACAGGTTCTGGAAAAAGAACGGATAAGAAAGTCGCTGCCCCTGGATAAACTGGTTTCCGGCGTTATTACCGAGTTCCCCATTATCAGTACCAGGGGTAAAATGCTGGTCAACAAGGATATCCAACTTACGGAGCCGCTAATCCAGCGCCTGAAGGCCTATGACCGTTCCGTGGGCATCCGACAGCCGATCAGGGTACTTATGTAGGGTCTGCCGGGGCCTGGTTCAGCTTATCCTTAACGGCCTGAATAAAGGATGGGAAAAAGAGCGGTTTTTCGAAAAAGATATCGCGGTGTTCGGTAAGCACATGGCTAAAGCCCATGGCATGGGCCGATACCAGAAAGATGGGGATATGCCTGTACTCCGATTGCGTCAGCCACTCATAAAACTGGATGCCGTTCTCACCGGGCAGGCCGATATCGGAGATAACCATATCGATATGCTTTTCACGCAATACCTTACGGGCATCTTCCGTGTTCAGCACCAGTTCAACGTCAAAGTGTTCCTTTTCAAAAAAGACCTTTACCAGCAAGCCGGATTGATAGTCGTCGTCGATATAAAGAATCGTTTTTTTATCTCTGTTCATAGGGTCTTCTATTTGTAGTTCACTTTAAGGTTCAGTAAATTGCCCGTTTATTTTTACATGTATCCGGGCTTTTAATTTATCAAGATAAGGCCGGGGACATCGACAATACAGTCAATAACGATAAAAATACAAAAACATATCTTAAATACAAGTGAGGATTTAAATGCAATCCAATGAAATCCGCCGGCAATTCATAGATTTCTTCCGCGAAAAGGAACACACTTTTGTCAAAAGCGCCTCCGTGGTGCCGCTGGACGACCCCACCCTGCTTTTTACCAACGCCGGGATGAACCAGTTTAAGGATATTTTTCTGGGCAAGGGCGAACGCAGCTACACCCGCGCGGTTAACTCGCAAAAATGTATTCGCGTCAGCGGAAAGCACAACGACCTGGAGGAGGTGGGCCACGACACCTATCATCACACTTTTTTCGAGATGCTGGGCAACTGGTCCTTTGGCGATTACTATAAAAAGGAAGCCATCGCCTGGGCCTGGGAACTGCTGACGGAGGTGTGGAAGCTGCCCAAGGAACGCCTTTATGCCACCGTGTTTGGCGGAGATGAAGCCGACGGACTGGAAGCCGACGTTGAAGCCGAGGCTCTCTGGAAAGAGGTTACGGATATCGACCCCGGCCATGTGCTGCGTTTTGGCAAGGCGGATAACTTTTGGGAGATGGGCGCCAGCGGCCCCTGCGGCCCCTGCTCGGAAATCCATATCGACCTGACGCCCGATTTGAGCGGCAGAGAGTTGGTTAATGCCGGTGTGCCGGAGGTGATCGAAATCTGGAACTTGGTCTTTATTCAATATAACCGCGATACGCAGGGCACGTTGTCTCCCCTGCCCGCCCGCCATGTGGATACCGGCGCCGGTTTTGAACGCATCGTGGCCGTGTTGCAGAACAAATCTTCCAATTACGATACCGATGTATTTGCCCCATTGCTCAAGGCCATCGGCGATATGACCGGCGTGCCCTATGAAAAAAGTCCCGAACAGATCGCCTACCGGGTGATTGCCGATCATGTGCGTATGCTCGGCTTTTCCATTGCCGACGGCGGCATGCCCTCCAACGAGGGGCGCGGCTATGTGATGCGCCGCATCCTGCGCCGGGCCGCCCGCTATGGCCGCAAACTCAATTTTTCCAAACCCTTTTTATATAAGCTGATACCCGTGCTGGCCGAACAGATGGGTGAAGCCTATCCCGAGCTGCGGGAACGTCAGGACCATATAATTAAGATCATTAAAACGGAAGAAGAGCAGTTTAACCGCACGCTGGATCGCGGTTTGGATATTTTTGCCAGGGTCGAAGCCGCCCTGCGGCAACGGGGCGAAACAACCGTGCCCGGCAGCGAGGTGTTTAAACTGTATGATACCTACGGTTTTCCGGTGGATCTTACCCGCGTCATCGCCGGGGAGAAGGGGCTGGAGATCGATATGCCCGGTTTTGAAAAGGCCATGGCCGAACAACGGGAACGGGCCCGCGCCTCGGCAAAATTCAATGCCGAACAGGTGCAAAGCGATGACTGGGTTACCCTGAGCGAGGGCGCGGACTCAAAATTCATCGGCTATGAGACCACCGAAGCGGATACGGAAATAAGCCGCTACCTTGTTACCGGAGAGGCCATTCTGGTGCGCCTGAAGGAGACGCCCTTTTATGCCGAGTCCGGCGGGCAGGTGGGCGATACGGGCCTGATACGCGGAAAGGATTTTGAACTGCGGGTCACCGATACCCAAAAGCAGGGCGAGGCGATTATCCACCATTGCGCCCCCGTTGCCGGTTTTAAGCCGGCTTCCGCCGCCGTACACGCGCGGGTGCAGGATGACGCCCGGCGGCGCACCATAAAAAACCATACGGCCACCCATCTTTTGCAGGCCGCCCTGCAACAGGTTTTGGGCGACCATGTGCATCAGGCCGGCTCGTTGGTGGAACCGGATCGTCTGCGTTTTGACTTTACCCATTTTGAAAAGATCGACGACCGGCAGCTACGCCGCGTTGAGGAGATTGTCAACCGGGAGATACAGAAAAACACGCCGTTGCAAATTAGCCTTAAAAAGTTTGACGAGGCCAAAAAGGAAGGGGCCATGGCCCTGTTTGGCGAAAAATACGGCGACGTGGTACGCACGGTGCGGGTGGGCGATTTCAGCTATGAACTGTGCGGCGGCACCCATGTACGGGCCACGGGCGAGATCGGTCTGTTCCTGATCACCCAGGAGAGCAGTATCGCTTCCGGAGTGCGGCGCATAGAAGGTGTTACCGGTCCGGCCGCTCTGGAACTGGTACGGCAAACGCGTGCCGCCCTGCAGGGCAGTGCCCAGTTACTTAACGCGGGCGCGGCGGAGGTACCGGCCAAAATCGAGGGCCTTTTGGAAGAGAAGCGTCGGCTGGAACGGGCGCTGAAGGAAAGCCGGGCTCAACAACTGCTCTCCGGTCTGGAGGATATTATAAAGAGCGCCGTGCGGAAGAACGGCGTCTCCCTTATCGTGCATACCCTTAAGGATGTGGAGATGAACGCCCTGAAGGATCTGGGTGACCGCCTGCGGCAAAAGGCGCCGGAAAGCGTGGGACTTGTCGCCGCCGCCAACGGCGACAAGCTGGCGTTTATGGTTTTTGTGGGTGATCAACTGCTGGACAAGTACAAAGCGGGCGACCTGGTGCGTGAGGTGGCCAAAGCCGCCGGCGGGGGTGGCGGCGGAAGGCCGCACCTGGCCACGGCCGGCGCCAGAGATGTGGCTAAAATGGACGAGGCCCTTAAGCGCTTCCGCGAGTTGATTTAAACTCAAAGCCTTTTAAATTGTATGGCGCGCGGCTGTTAAATAGTCCCGCGCTTTTTTTTCGCCTCCCTCCGCTCCACCTTCCGAACGTAGGCAAATAAACTTTGAAGCTTTTTATCCGGGACTTATATTATAAAAAAGAAAAGGACAGGCTTGGCAAAGGCCTGTCCGGGATAATGGAAACATAAACCGACATAAACCGCGCTAAACCCGCCTGCCTCGGGCACGGGCAATGCGTTTAGCGTGATGTTGGGCACCATTAACATAAATTGCTCATAAATATTCAGAAAATGACAAAAAGAGATTTTTTCAGAGTAATAATTAAGCTTTTTGGTTTGTATTGGATTATTTCTACAATATTCTCCGTAATACCTGGGAATATTGCATTCGCTTTATCTGATTTTGGAGTTGAAGGAATTTTGTGGGTCACAGGAACAACTATTATAACATTTCTTATTTATTACGCATTGATTATGAGAGTTGATTATGTAATAGACCTTCTAAAATTGGACAAAGGCTTTGACGAAGAAACAATATCTTTTGAAAAATTTAATGATTCAAATATCTTCAAATTGGCATTAATACTTATAGGAGGGTATCTTGTAATAGAAAATATACCTGGATTTCTAAGTCACGCTCTATTTGCATTGAAAAAAGACATTACTGGAAGTCAATTGCGAGTTGACGAAAACTTTAATTGGCTAATTAGTGCATTGAATATTTTAGTTGGCTTCCTACTTATGACAAATTATAAATGGATTAATAAGCAATTAACTAAGGACTAAAAAAACGGTGCCCAATAATGCGCAAAGCACTATGGCAGCATCTGGGTATTCAGATAAATTCGATGAAAATTTTTAACTTTAGGCTACGGCAGACAAAAACAAGGTTAGGCAGCCCCCCACAGCCGTTTGAGAAAGGCCGTTGTACGTCAGCTAAAGAACAAACATATATTGAAACAAAAAGAACATGAAAAAAATAATAATTGCCATTATAATCATAGCTCTGGCAGCTTGTTCACGCCAAAACAGGAGGGATAAAATTATGGGAAAAGAAAGTCAGGTGAATTCCATAAAGTCCGAAAATAATGCCCCCGCTCCAAAAGTTACGGGAATCGGCGGAATTTTCTTTTATTCGGAAAATCCCGCGGAATCCAATGAATGGTACCGCACAAATTTAGGTATTGAAATCAATGACTGGGGCTCTTCAAGCTTTGAGTCAAGGAATATTGACAATCCGGACGAGGTAAATTCCTTGCAGTGGAAACTTTTTAAGAACGGGGATGAATATTTTTCGCCTTCCAAAAAGGAGTTTATGATTAACTACCGCGTTCAGAATATTGAAGGACTTGTAAGCAAACTCAGGGAAAACGGAGTAACCATACTGGACAGTATTGAAACGTATGATTACGGAAAATTTGTCCATATTATGGACAACGAAGGAAATAAAATTGAATTATGGGAGCCGAAATAAAATCAAAGCCGACCGCACAACAAAAACCATAGTGCCAATAATGACGATGATCTTATAAATAAGCATAGCATAAACCCGATTCCGGGAGGACGCATTAAAACCAAACGCATCATCTTTAAACCGTTTCCGCACATTTTTTAAATAGTACCGCAATGATACTTATCGTAGATGAACAGTAAAAAACTTTGAGAAAATAAACGAATCTTCATTCGTTGGATTAGTATTTGGGAGCAGCAACATATTCAAGAATGGATTAGAAAGACACCGGAAATCTCCGGCAAGAAATTCCAGTTGTCAGTATAGGGTTTTACCGTTTCATCAATTCCAGGGTCAGATTGGACCTCCTTGCCATTGCCAGTTAATGGTAATTGGTAGTTATTGAGCTCATGAGAGACCCATCTTCCGCATATGCCGATTTGCAATCCATACGCTATACGCCATATGCTAACCGTTGGCAATCAAAAGAGAGCAACACAGACATGAGTTCCGGTTACAAAATAAATAAGGAAATTAAAGTAAAGGCGCATAAGTCTGAAGTATGGAAAGCGCTTACGACCCCGGAGCTCATTACACACTATTTAATGGGAGCACATGTTCTGTCGGATTGGAAAGTCGGGAGTAAAATTGTTTATCAAGGGAATTTCAATGGTATTGATTTCAGGGATGAAGGGATAATTGACATTCTCGACTTTGAAAGACGATACCAATACTCATACTGGAGTAAAAACCACGGCACTGAAAATAAGCCTGAAAACTATGTATCCATATCGTATATGATTATGGATGACAATGATGGCGTAATTATAAAATTAACCCAATCGAATTATAAGTCGGAAAAAATTGCCAAAAGTATGGAGTACATATGGGATTTGATATTGGGTAACTTGAAAATGTATTTAGAAGAAAAGCAATGAGTGAGATGGACCCCATTGTCAAGACCAAAGTTTAAGAAAATTAAGGTGTAATAGTTGTAGTATTTTTCTTTCTTTTTTTGCTTCTTTTTTTCTTTCTTTTGTTAATATGTGGATAACTTCAGCCA
>JALXBH010000199.1 GCA_026991535.1 Calditrichia bacterium
CCCCCATAACTTCCTCCTCGCTCCCCGTGGCTTCGGCGGGATCATCAAAGCCGATATGCAGTTGCCGGCGCACCTCCCCCATAAAAACCGGACAGGTTTCCCTGGCGTTGTCACATACCGTAATCACATAATCCCAGACTTCACCCAAATACTGATCTACATTTTCCGGCTTCCCGGCGCTGATATCGACGCCGATCTCTTTCATCACCTTAATCGCTTTCGGGTGTACATTGCCCGAAGGGTTCGTCCCCGCCGAACGAACGTATAAATCAGGGTCAAAGCTTTTTAAAAAGCCTTCGGCCATTTGACTACGGCAGGAGTTGCCGGTACAGAGAATTAATATTCTGGTCATTGCGTTTCCTTTTTTAAATATACTTTTCACATCTTTACAAATTATGTTGGGCAGACAGCGTCGGCTTACCGCCACTCACTACCATAATTCGTAAAATAACGAATTATAAAGTTTAAATTTTTTTAGACGGTGCAACTGTTGCGTTCCACGATTTTGACTTTTTGCCGATCGCTTAATATGACCTCATCTTCGGGCAGCCATTTCCGTATTAACGGAAGCAACTCGGCAATAAATTGTGCACCATCGGTTTTATTGAGCTCGTAGTAGACCCATTTGCCATCCTTTTTATCAAGGATAAAATTAACGTCCCGTAAAAGGGAAAGATGTTTGGATACCGTGGAAGGAGCCAGTTCCAGCACCTCGGTAATCTCGCACACACACAGCGGGCCCGCTTCCAGCATCTTGAGAATGCGAATCCGGTTGGGATCGGACAGGGCCTTAAACACTTTTATTAAATCTCTCACACAACCACCTCATTTCGTCATATGTCGAAACTTAGATATAAAAAAAGAGGATATCAAATTTTTCTTTTTATTTTTTGTTCATCATAAGGCTGAAGCAACATGCGGCCTCGTTCCTAAAAACAATGTATCAAACACTAAACTTTTCTTGCTATCAGCACTTCCGACGGAACGGCGTAGGATTCGATTACTTTATCCCTAAGGATATGCCATTGATCCGTTTTCAGGTATCCGGTGATTTTCAGGGGTCGGCAGCCTCCGACAAGAGACGGCCTTATCCTGTATATACCGCGCCAGACAAGCACCACAAGCCGTGAGGTCGCCGAAGCGCCGTGTGTCAAGCCGGCAAGACATAGATATCCGCCGGGCATGAGTACTCGGTAGGCTTCGTTTAACAGGATCGTGATATCTTCCCCGGAAAGGAGATCCAGTACATATGTGGATATAAAGCGGTCCGCACTTTGACTTGTAATATTGAGGATGGGTTGCCCTTTACTTTGCAGGCATTTAGCGCGATCCGGAAAGCGCCGCAACTTTTCACGACAAAGCTCAACCATGGTTGGGCTAATATCCACACCGGTATAATAACAGTCCGCGGGTAAAACATCATTTAAAAGCCGGGAGGCCAGATTGCCCGTACCGCAACCAAATTCCACGATATTTTTCGCCTCAGCAAAGTTACCATGCGTAATCAGATCGATGATGGCCGATTCTTCGTAGAACTGCCGGTCCTGTTTTTCCCCGAAAGCGTCATAGAATTTTTGCGCGTCTTTGTACGTAAGCATAATTCACCTCTCCGGTTGCCTGTGTCACCGGAAAATTATAGTATCAATATATGACAAGATTCACCGCAGAACCGGTCTCCGGGCCTGAAGAAAAGACACCGGCAGGATTATTAAGCGAATATCATTAAGCAGCCATCCTTCGTAATGTTCTTCCTTTTTGCCTGACGATGGCCTCCATAACAAGATTGAATTTTCCCGGCGCCATGATCCGCACCATCCTGCGAACGGTCTCCGATAGAAAGGATAATTATTCCGTCAAACAGAGATTCATATCGCTGAGGCTTGAGCAAAGCGCCGGTAATCAACCGCCTGGGATCCAAGAGTAATATTCCTGAATAATCTTAGATTACCGTAAGAGCAACATTTTTTTTGTCTTAACCTGACGGCCGTATTTTAACCGGTAAAAATATATGCCGCTGGCCAGGCTCCCCGCTTTGAATTTCACCTTGTGTAATCCGGCGTTCAGTGTTTTATCCAGAAGAGTTCTTACCAGTTGGCCGCGACTATTGTATATTTTAAGGGTAACATTTCCGGCCGAGCCTGTTTCAAAAGGGATGGTGGTTACCGGGTTAAACGGATTGGGGTAATTGCTTAATAGATTTAACTGACCGGGCAGCGAATAACCGGAGTTCTCGATGGATGAAATGGTTACATTTTTTGAAACCACTGTACGGTAAGAGCCAACCGCGATGGTGTCGGTTTGTTCAAAGGAAACGGCGTCTATTTTAATAACCCCCCGGCTTCCGGCAAGCAGGATATAGTGGCCATCGGGTGTTTCACTAATACCGCGAATACTGCCAATATTGGTAAAATCAATTGAAGCCACAACCGTATCAACACCGGTTTCAATAACTGAAAAAGTGCGCGACTCATTCACCCCAAACACATATTGACCATCCCTGCTGGTTTCCAGATGATAACCGGAGGCACTCAGTACCGTATCAATTATCATGCTATCGGTATTAATGACCGCCACGCCCCTGGTTGTACCATTTCTTCCCTCGGCATAAATTTTTGAGCCATCCGCGCTTAACGTAATTCCATGACCGTCATTGCTGGTATAGGTAGTTGCGACAATGATCAGGCTGTCGGTGCGGATTTTACTGACATAGTCATTATCATTTACATACAGATATTCACCATCGGGACTTACGACCATATCTTCGGCTTCATATAAATCAAGCTCGGCTTCAAAAAGTGTCGTATCGGCCCGGGTGTCTATAGTAAATACAAGATCGGAGCTTTCATCGGCAACATATACTCTGCCTCCATCCGGGCTTATGGCAATACCCTCAAGTTCGCTTGTAAAAAGTGTATCGGAAGATGGATCGAAAGCTTTGAGCAGAGTATCCGCCTCGGCATCTATCACCAACACCATTCTGTTATGGTGGTAGTGTAACAGATTTTGTGTAAATAGTGGGAAAGGGAGGGAGCCCGTAGGGCGACCGACCTTTCCCACTTACGCCCTCGATGCTACCTGTCCGAGAGCTGTTTCATTCTTGTGTAAAATACATTTCAATCCTATAATTCAATTTTACACAGGAGGTATTATCATGAAGCTTGACAAAGCGATTATCGAACAAATGGAAAGAGACCTGGCAAAAGTCAAAACTCTTGACGATATGCTCGGCAAGAACGGATTAGTAAAAAATCTAATCAAAGCACTTTCGGAGCAGATTCTTGAAGAGGAACTTAGCGCCCATCTGGGCTATGAGAAATACGATTCCAAAGGTCATGGAAGCGGCAACAACCGAAACGGCAGTTCCCAAAAGCAGTTAAAAAGCGATTTTGGCGCTATTAACGTTGATATTCCACGCGATCGCAATGGTGAATTTGAGCCTATATTAATTCAAAAATATCAGAAAGAATTTGGCGAGTTGGATAGCAAGATCATTTCCATGTATGCCAAGGGGATGAGTACGCGCGATATTCAGGCCCATCTGGAAGATATTTATGGTTTATCGGTATCACCGGCTTTTATATCCAGGATAACCGAGCGCGTGATGGAAAGAGTGAGTGAATGGCAGTCCCGTCCTTTAGAAGAAGTTTACGTCATTGTTTATTTTGACGCGATTCATTATAAAGTAAAAGAAGATCACACCATCAAAACAAAAGCGGCCTATACCTGTTTAGGCGTCGATACCGGTGGTCATCGGGACGTATTGGGTATCTGGATTGATGAGGCGGAAGGTGCCAATTTTTGGTTGTCGATAATTAGCGAACTAAAAAACCGCGGCGTTAAAGACATCCTTATCGCCTGCGTGGATGGCTTAAAAGGCTTTCCCGAAGCAATACAAAGTGTTTTTCCTCAAACTCAGGTGCAGCTATGTGTGATACATCAAATTCGCAATTCTCTGCGCTATGTGGCCTATAAGCATAAAAAGGAATTTATGAAAGACCTTAAGCGCGTTTATCAGGCTTCCACCAAAACAATGGCCGAAAAAGAGTTGAATCATTTACGTGAAAAATGGTATGATCGGTATCCGATCGTTATTAAATCATGGGAAAACAGGTGGGATAATTTATCCATTTATTTTTCCTATACGCCGGAAATAAGAAAATTGATTTATACAACCAATTCCGTGGAAGCCCTGCATCGCCAATTTCGCAAAGTGACTAAATCTAAGACTATTTTTCCAAATGACAAAGCGCTTGAAAAAATGCTCTTTTTAGCCTATTATGATTTGACTAAAAAATGGAAAACGGCACTTAGGGATTGGACAAAAATTATTAGCCAGCTGGCCATTGCCTTTGAAGGCAGGTTAGATTTAAACCTTTGAAATGCCATTTACACAAAAAATGAAACAGTCTCTGGTAAGGAGATAAAATTCCGCCAATGCTTTTGGTTCTGTAATCCCCCCATTATTAAAAGTCTCAGAAAGTAGAACTATTTAGTTACTGCCTTCCACCTGTAATCCCCCCATTATTAAAAGTCTCAGAAAGTAGAACTATTTAGTTACTGCCTTCCACCCCCATGGGGGTGGAAAATTTTGCTATGCCACATTTTTGTGTTTCCTGGGCGGGATACCACCTATT
>JALXBH010000200.1 GCA_026991535.1 Calditrichia bacterium
ATGGAGGATTTCAGGGAAATTATTCTGCCCGGCATGACCCATTGGCAACATCCTAAATTTTTTGCCTATTTTCCCGCCAACAGCAGCTACGCCTCGGTTCTGGGTGAAATGCTCACCGCCACCCTCGGCGCCCAGTGTATGATTTGGGAAACCTCCCCCGCCGCCGCCGAGCTGGAGGAAAAGATGATGAACTGGCTCAGGGAGATGCTCGATTTGCCGCGTGACTGGGACGGCGTTATCCAGGATACCGCCTCCGCCGCCACCCTGAGCGCCATCCTCTCCGCCCGGGAAAAGGCCACAAACTTTTCGGCGAACCACCGTGGCTTTCCCCAGGGGCGCTATCGTATCTATTGCTCTAGCCAGACCCACTCTTCCATCGATAAGGCGGTACGCATTGCCGGTCTGGGATCGGACAATCTGGTCAAAGTGGGGGTGGATGACACACTGGCCATGAATCCCGCCGCCCTGAGCCGGGCCATTGAAGCCGACATGGCCGCCGGCTTACACCCGCTATGTGTTATCGCCACCCTGGGCACCACCGGCACCACGGCCATTGATCCGCTGGAGGAGATCGGGCGTATTTGTACCCGACACAAGGTGTGGCTGCATGTGGACGCCGCCTACGCCGGCACGGCGCTGATCCTGCCCGAATACCGCCACATGGCCCGCGGCATGGAGCGGGTGGATAGCTTTGTCTTTAACCCGCATAAATGGATGTTTACCAACTTTGACTGTTCCGCCTACTTTGTGCGCGACAAGGAAACATTGATACGCACCTTTGAAATCCTGCCCGAATATCTCAAGACCGCCACCCGTGGCGCGGTCAATGATTACCGCGACTGGGGCGTGGCCCTGGGACGCCGTTTCCGCGCGCTCAAGCTGTGGTTTGTCATTCGCGATTTCGGCGTGGAAGGCCTGCGTAAGCGTTTGCGTGAACATATCCGTCTGGCTCACAACCTCGCTAAAGAGATTGAGGCCGCCGATGATTTCGAGATCATGGCCCCGGGCCCGTTTAACGCCCTCTTTTTCCGCTGGCATCCCCGGGAAATTACGGAGACGGACAGACTTAATGCACTGAATGCCGCCCTGCTGGGGGAGCTAAACGATTCCGGCAAACTTTACCTTACCCACACCAAAATTAACGATCAATACATCATCCGCATGGTCATCGGTCAAACCTACGTGCAGGAGCGCCATGTGCAACAGGCCTGGGAAATAATCCGGCAAACGGCAAATAGTCTGTGGGAGAGGCTTTAAAACGCCACGGCGGGATAAGCATCAGGGAAACAGCAAAAAGAGCTCACGTATCAGACAAAGGCTGTTTTTAATTTTTTCCCGGACCGGGTCACTTTTTTATTTTTTTCCTTTCCATACTTTCGTAAACTTGCTGCGCACATAATTATTTCAGTGTTCGGGAAGCGCGGTGAAAATCCGCCACTGCCCCGCAACTGTATTTGCAGACGAAAATCTAAACAGGCCACTGTTCCGTTTTAGGAATGGGAAGGCAGATGAGTAGGATGAAGCATAAGTCAGGAGACCGGCTGAAATAAAATCCGTAAGATTCTACGCGGGTAGAACGGATAGTCCTGCTCTCACGCCCATACATATATGACTATTTACCGGATTCTATTTTAGTCCGTCTCACTTCATCCGCTCCCAAACGGAGCTGTTTTGAAGCAACTGTTATTGTTATTTATACTGGCCCCCGTGTTAACGGCGGCACCAACAGCACATGATATAAAGATTCTGGACGCCTGGGACAACAGTCCCATAGGCGGCGCCATGCTGCTGGCCGGCGACACCCTGTACAGCGCACCCGACGGTAGCACCCGCATCCCAACCAAATGGTTAAACCAAAAAGTTACCATTCGGGCGGGCGGATATTATTCGCGCACGGCCCGCATCACCGCTGCCGACAGCACTCTGCTTTTGCAACCCGACTGGTATACCGAGCCGATCACCATCTCCGCCGCCGCCCGCCCGGATGACAACGGCATGCCGGCCCATAACAGCAACATCAAGGTGTCCGAAAGTCAGCGGCTGCAATTCAACCAAATGGTTGAACTTTTAAAACGGCGCAGCGGTATCCACTTCAAATCACTGGGCGGCGAAGGCCAGCTGCAGTCCGTTTCCCTGCGTGGTATGAGCGCCGAGCAGACGCAGGTGCTCTATGACGACATCCCCATAAACAATCTGCAACTGGGCATGCTGGATTTAGGCTACATCCCGCTTGGCGGTGTGGACGTCATCGATGTTTTGCGTGGGGGATCGCCCCTGCTCGGCAGCAGCGGTTCCATTGGCGGCGCTCTTAACTTTAAACCGCGCCCTCCCGGTGACAGCCTGGCTTATGCCGTCCGGTTTCAGGCCAACTCCCTGCAAAACCGGCAAACGGAGGTTTGGCTGCAATCCCCCATCCTGGGCCTGAAGCAAAGCCTGCGTATCGGCCGTCATTGGGGCGACAATCGCTACAATGCCACCGCCGGCGATGAAAGCGTGCCCCTGAAAAACCGCGATTTCAACCGATACAGTTTGCAATGGCAGGCCCGGTACAACCTGTCCCCCACCGGCCGTATCGGTTTGCTGGTTAACAACTTCCGTTCCCGGGCCGGGGCGCCCAGGGCATTCATCAACCGCTCCACGGAAGCCTCAAACCAGGCGCGGCTGTCGGTGAATAACACCCTGCTCGCTTTAAAATACCATCAGGGATTAACCCGCGGCCACTTCAGCGCGCGGCTGTACAACCGCAACGAATGGAGCGGTTATTACGATCCGGCTTTGCTCATAAACAACACCCCTTTACGCGGCCGGCACTTTAACAGCGAACAGGGCGTCATCTTACGTTGGCGCTACCTGACAAAGAGACAAATATTATTAACATCGGGCGCCGATGCCCGGTACCAGGCCATTCGCAGCAGCGGGGCCGGGAAGCACAGCCGTTTCAGCGGCGCGCTTTACGCCTCGTTGGATAAGGAATGGCCGGCCCGCACGGCGGGGTACGGTTGGCACACACAACTGAGCCTGCGTCAGGAATTCCTCTCTCCCGCGCAGAGCGTTACCCTGCCTTCGGCCGGCCTGCAATGGCATTTCCCCTCGGGGCGATTCTATCTGTCCTATACCCGCAATTTCCGCGCGCCCTCGTTCAATGCCCTGTACTGGCAACCGGGCGGCAATAAAAACCTGCGCCCGGAGGCGGCCAACGGCTTTGAAGGGGGATTCGATTACACCTTCCGTAGCGGGATTATAAGCAGCCGCCAGACGGTAGCCCTTTACCAGAACCGGGTGCGCGATCAAATTGTCTGGCTGCCCGGCGAAACTTACTGGCAACCGCAAAATATCCGTGACGTCCAGTCCCGCGGCCTGGAAATGGAAAACACCACCGAACTGTGGCGGGGAGCATTAAGGCTGACCAACCGGCTCACCCTCAACCGCACCATAAAATTATCGGCCGACCGGGAAGGCGATAATACCACGGGCAACATCCTGCCCTACCGTCCCCAGATCCTGTTTTACTCGGCCATACACCTGCGGCCGGGCTCCTGGACGCTACAGGGAGAGTACCGTTACAGCTCCTTTGCCTATACCGGTATCGAAAACAGCAACCGGGATTTCCTGCCCTCGTATGCCGTTGTAAACCTGTTTGCCGCTTTCGCCATGCCCCTTGGGGCGCACGGCATGGATTTGAGTCTCAATATATACAATCTGTTTAATGTTGAATATGAAGCAATTAAAGGCTATCCCCAACCTACGCGTTACGCGGGGCTGGGGCTGGCGATCCACTTAAACTAAAGGAGGTATAACCCATGCGTTATCTGTTATTACTGCTAACCCTTTCCCTGTTCGTGGCCTGTAGCGATCCGAACTCGGGCAAGGACACCACCCGGGTTGAATTGCAGGGTGCATTCATTCTTAACGAGGGCCAGTTTACCCAGGCCAACGGCTCCCTCTCTTTTTACAGCCCGGAGGCGGACAGCGTGCAAAACAATATCTTTGAAAATGTGAACGGCCGCGCTCTGGGCGATATCGTCAACGACATGCTGATCGTTGACAGCATTGCCTTTATCGTGGTTAACAACTCCAACACCATCGAAGTGATGAGCCTGAACACCTGGAAAAGCAAGGGCACCATCCCGGCGGGCGATTTCACCGCACCTTACAATATAGCGCTGGCCGCGCCCGGAAAAATTTACGTTTCCAACCTGTACGCCAACAGCGTTTCGGTTATCAGCGTGGAAAACCTGGCCATTGAAAAAACCATCGCCGTGGGCGCCAATCCGGAAGGAATCGCCGTTGCCGGAGATTATGCCTTTGTGGCCAACAGCGGTTTCGGCTACGCCAACACCGTGACGGTAATCGATACAAAAAGCGATGAGGTCAAAGCCACCATCCGCGTGGGCGATAACCCGCAAACGGCGGTTGTGGATGCCGACGGACGCGTTCAGGTTCTTTGCACCGGCAGCTACGGAGACTATTACAACCCCAATGACGACACCCCGGGCGGTCTTTATGTCATCGACCCCACCACGCTAAGCGTAACCGACTCCATGATCATCAGCGGTCACCCCGGGCGCCTGGTGATGGATGACAACGGCTATGGTTA
>JALXBH010000201.1 GCA_026991535.1 Calditrichia bacterium
CTTACTGGAAGGAAACGCTGCGGGGCATGCCCGCCCTTTTGGAGCTACCGACGGATTTTCCCCGGCCCAAGACCCAAAGCTTTAACGGAGCGGTACACCATTTTAAACTGGATGCTCAAACCGGCAGACGGCTGAAAGAACAGGGCCGGAAACTCAATCTGACCGGATTTATGCAGTTTATGGCTTACTTTGGTCTGCTGTTGCATAAACTGAGTGGTCAGGATGATTTGGCCATCGGCGCTCCCGTGGCCAACCGCGCCCTGGCCCAAACCCAGAAAATGGTCGGCTTTTTCGTTAACACCCTTGTGATGCGCCTGCGCCCCATCGCGGAGACCTCCCTGGAATCCTATCTCGGCCAGGTACGACAGACCGTTATGTCTGCCCTTGAACATCAGGATATTCCCTTTGAAAAACTTGTGGATGAACTACAGCCACAAAGGGATATGAGCCACTCACCCCTTTTTCAGGTGATGTTTGTCTATCATGAAAAAGCAGACCCCTCCGCAAACGCCTCCGCCCCCTGGCGGGCGGAAGCCCTGAGTGAACACAGCGGCACGGCTAAATTTGATCTTACCCTGTTTATCACCGATACTCCGCAAGGGTTTGACGCTGTTTTTGAATACAACACCGATCTCTTTGAGCAGGATACCATCCGCCGCTGGGCACAATACTTTGGGAAAATTGTTCAACAGGCCGCCGACGATATCACTACCGCTGTCGGCCGGTTGTCTTTACTGGACGAAAAGGCGCGGCAACAGGCGCTTTCCATGGGCCGGGCATGGGAAAGCCACAACGGCCCGGATACTGTTTTTCCCCGTCTGTTTCAAGCAACGGCCCTGGGGAACGCGGAAGCCGTTGCCCTTATTGAAAACGATGAAACCATGAGCTACGGCCGCCTGGAAGCCGAGGCCAACCGCATGGCCCGCGCCCTGATCCGGAAAGGCCTTCGCACGGAAACACCGGTAGCCATCGCCCTGCCCAGGGGTATGGACCAGATACTTTCCCTGTTGGCCGTGCTTAAGGCCGGTGGCGCCTGGGTACCCATCGATCTGGCCTACCCCGCGGAACGTATCCGCTATATGCTTGAGGATGCGAAGGTCTCTTTTATTCTTTGCCGGGAGCAGGATAAAGAGAAGCTCCCCCAAACGGACAACCCCCAGTTAACTATCGCCGGGCTGAGGGCAGGCGCGCTCACCGAGGAAGATACGCCACCCGCCGTGAATATTCTGCCGGAGAACCTGGCTTATATGATCTACACTTCCGGTTCCACCGGCAAGCCCAAGGGAACACTGCTTACCCATGGCGGATTGATGCATTACATCGACTGGTGTCTGCGCGCCTATCCGTTAAAGGCCGGAGGCGGCGTGGCCGTCCATGCCACCATCGCTTTTGACGCCACCATTACCTCTGTTTTCGCGCCGCTGGCGGCGGGAGTGCCCCTTACGCTTGTTCCCGAAAGTCCCGATATGGATGCGTTTATCAACCTCCTTACCGCCGCTCCCGCCCCCTTTGCGCTGATAAAAATAACCCCCGCCCATCTCGGCGTTCTCAGTCAGCGCATCCGGCCGGAACAGGCAGCTGCCCTGTGCCGCTCTTTTATTATCGGCGGGGAAAACCTTACGGCCGACCGCCTGCATTTTTGGCGGAAAAACGCGCCGGAGACACAACTGTTCAATGAATACGGCCCCACCGAAACCGTGGTCGGTTGCGTTGTGTTTGATGCTTCCCATTGGCAGGGTAACGGTTCGGTACCGATAGGTCGTCCCATAAACGGCACACCCGTGTATGTTTTGGATGAGGAACTTAACCCCGTGCCTCCGGGCGTGGCGGGCGAGCTTTACATCGGCGGTCCGGCGCTGGCCCGGGGCTACCGCAACCGCGCGGATATTACCGCCGAACGCTTTGTACCCGATCCGTTTAGTTCCCGGCCCGGCGCGCGCATGTACCGCTCCGGCGATAAGGTGCGCTTTCTTAAGGACGGACAGCTCATTTTTCTGGGCCGGCTGGATCATCAGGTTAAGGTACGTGGTTACCGTATTGAACCCGGAGAAATCGAAGAGGCCCTGAGCAGTCACCCGCGTATAAAAGCCTGTGTTGTTGTCACCCGGGGCGAACCGGCCCGGCTGGCGGCGTATTACACCCTTGCGGGAGAGGGCCCGGAACCGGCCATAGCGGAAATCCGCTCCTTTTTGGGCGGGAAGCTGCCCGACTATATGATCCCCTCTGCCTTTACGGTTCTGGAGGCGCTGCCCCTGACGCCCAACGGAAAAATAGACCTGTCCGCCCTGCCCGATCCCGGCAGAGAGCGCGGCGCGTTGAGTTCGGAGTATGTGGCTCCTTCCTCTGAGAATGAAATCATCCTCGCTGAAATTGTTTCAAATCTTCTTAAAAAAGAAAAAGTGGGTATCCACGACAATTTTTTTGAATTGGGCGGCGATTCGATCATGAGCATCCAGGTCATCTCCCGCGCCCGGGAACAGGGTCTGTTTTTAACCCCCATGCAGATGTTCCAGAACCAGACCATCGCCCAACTGGCGCTAGTGGCCCAAAAGGGACGCGAAACGGAAACCGAGGAGGGAATTTTAAGCGGAGAGCTGCCGCTCACTCCCATCCAGCATTTTTTCTTTGAACAAAATTTCAGGGACAGGCACCATTGGAATCAATCGGTGCTGTTCCGCCTGGGGGAACGGCTGAATAGCGAAGCGCTCCACAAAACCGTACGGGCGCTGATCAGCCGTCACGACGCCCTTAGGCTGCGTTTTAAACACAGCGGGGAGGAATGGCGGGCATTCTATGACGACAACGACTCCATCGACGACATCCTGGAGGAGATTACCCTCTCCGGGGCTGAAAAGGAAGAAATCGAACGCCATTGCCGCGAGGCGCAGGCCTCGTTCGATCTGGAAAAGGGCCCCATTGTTAAGGTGTTGTATTTCCGGGGAGAAGAAGCGGATCATCTGGCCATATTCGTCCATCACCTGGCCATGGATGGCGTAAGCTGGCGCATTTTGTTACAGGATTTTCAGCAGGCCTATGCCCTGGCCTCTTTGGATCAGGAAATCGTATTCGGAGCCAAAAGCAGCTCTTACCGTCAATGGGCCCGCGCCCTGGCGGCCTTTGCCGGGGACAAAGCCCCGGAGGACGCCCCCTACTGGCAGGCCATGAGCCGCAGGGAACCTCCCCGCCTGCCCGTGGATTTTGAAGGCGGAAGCAATCTGGAAAAAGACAGGGAGGATATTACGGTCTCCCTGGAGGCCGGGTACAGCCGCCTGCTGACCGGCGAAGCCCATAAGGCTTACAATACGGAGATCAATGATCTGCTGTTAAGCGCCCTGATCCGCGCTTACGGCACATGGAGCGGTCAACGGCGGATTTTACTGCATATGGAAAGCCATGGCCGGGAACACATCAGCGACAGGCTGGACGTCAGCCATACCATTGGCTGGTTCACCGCCCTCTATCCCCTTCTTTTGGATTTGGGCAAGGCGGTCGAGATAGGGGAGCAGATCAAAACGATTAAAGAGCAGTTTCATGCGATTCCGCACAATGGCTTAAGTTTCGGAGTGTTACGTTATTTGTCTGCTGATAAAAGCCGGCGGGAAGTGCTAAAGCCCCTGGACAGGATGCAGATAATATTTAACTATCTGGGTCAGTTTGAAGGCGGAGAGGATGAGGGGCCGTTCCGCGAGTCCGCCTATTGGCAGGGGCCCGATCACGCGCCCGATGCCGGACGTCTGGCCGCCGTGGAAATAAACGGCCAAATCAGCGCCGGCATACTTAAATTTACATTCAGTTACAGCCGGGAGCTCCATCGTGAGGAGACGATACGCTCCTGGGCCGAAAACTTTATCGGGGAGCTCCGCGGGATATTGGAGCACTGTAAAAATCCACGGGCAACCGTTAAAACCGCCTCCGACTTTAAAATGGCCGGTTTGGATAACAAAAAACTCGATAAGGTTTTGAATCAATTGGGGAAAAAGAAAAAAGGACGTCGCCGCTAAGGGCGCCGCCTTCTCTTGAACAAGCTAATCAATGAGGATGTACGATTAATTCCATGGAAAACATTCGAGATATTTATCCGTTATCGCCCATGCAGCAGGGGATGCTGTTTCACACCCTGTACGCGCCGGAAAGCGGCAACTACACCGAACAGATGAGCGCGGTTTTTAACGGCGCCTTAAACACCGGCGCTTTTAAAGCGGCCTGGCAGGAGGCGCTTAACCGTCATGATGTTTTACGCACCGCCTTTGTGTGGGAAGAGGTGGAAGAGCCCCTGCAGGTTGTTCATGACCGTCTGGAACTGCCCTTTGAGCTTTTGGATTGGAGCGACCGCGACACGGCGGCCCAAAACGCGGCCCTGGAAGATGTGCGGCTACGGGAACGCGACCGGGGATTTGAACTGACCGACGCCCCCCTGATGCGTATTATCCTGATCCGCCTCGCCCCGGAGGCGCACGCTTTTATTTTCACCTATCATCACATCCTGTTGGACGGCTGGGCCATGCCGCTGGTGCTGGGAGAGGTTTTTCAGCTCTATAATCGTCTGGAAAAAGGGCTGGCGCCGGACTTGCCGCCGACCCTGCCCTTTAAAAATTATATTGCCTGGCTGCAGGAGCAGGACATGGAACAGGCCGCGGTCTTTTGGCGCGAGCGCCTGCGGGGCTTTTACAGCCCCACCTCCCTGGTGGTCGATCGAAAAACGCCGTTGGCGGATCAGCCTTATATCAAAAAAAGTTATGTCCTTTCCGCCGGGGCCAGTGAAAAACTGCACCTGATGGCCCGCGAGATGCGCATCACCCTCAATACGATCATGCAGGGAGCCTGGGCCCTGGTTCAGGCCATTTACAACCGCAGCGACGACGTCCTCTTTGGCGCCACCGTTTCCGGACGTCCGGCGGAAATTCCCGGAATTGAAAGCATGGTCGGCCTGTTCATTAACACCCTGCCCGTCCGGGCACGCATCAACTACGCGGACAGCATGCGCGGCTTTTTAAAACAACTGCACGCCGAACAAAACGAGGCCCGGGCCTGGGAATTTACACCACTGGTGGAAATTCAAAAAGCCAGCGAACTAAGCGCAGATCAGCCGATGTTTGAAACGCTTTTCGTTTTCGAAAACTATCCGGTGAGCGAAACCATGCAACAGCAAAAGTCCGACCTTACCGTCAGTGATGTGCGCATGATCGAACGCAGCAACTATCCCTTGACCATCGTGGCCGCGCCGGGTAATCCCATCGCCATGGAAATGGCTTTTGACAGCGGACGTCTTTCTGAAAATGCCGTGGATCGTCTGGCGGGACACATGCTGCGGGTGCTGGAACTGCTGGCAGAAAACCCGGAGAGAGCAATCAGGGATATTTCCCTGCTAACCCCGGAAGAAAAAAAGCAAATTCTGGGGAGCTGGAATGACACGGCGCGTGACTTTCCCCTGGATCAGTCGGTGGTCAGTCTTTTTGAGGCCGTGGCCGAACGTTATCCGCACAATACCGCCGTGGTGCATAACGAACGGCGGTGGGATTATCGTACCCTAAACAGTCTGGCCAATCGCTGGGCACAGGCACTGCTGGAACACGGCGTCCGGCACGGTGATTATGTGGCTCTTTGCCTGCCGCGCTCCCCTGAGATGATAGCCGCCACCCTGGCCATTTTAAAGTGCGGCGCGGCCTATGTGCCCATAGACGCCGACTACCCGGCGGAACGCATCAACTACATGCTGGCCGACGCGGAAGTAAAAATTGTGATCACCGATCCCGTTCCGGCGGAAAAGATCGACGCCTCTTCCCGGCATCTTCTTTACCCCGAAGCACTGAACGCCGTCGAAAATGACACCAATCCCGCTTTGAACATCAAAAGCGCCGACAGTGCCTATATCATATATACCTCCGGTTCCACGGGCAAGCCCAAGGGTGTGTTGTTGCACCACAGGGGACTGATCAATACCATATACGCGCAAATGAGGGATTTTCGCATAACGCCGGAATCACGCGGGTTGCAATTTGCCAGCTACAGTTTTGACGCCGCCGTCAGCGAGGTTTTTTCCGCCCTGCTCAGCGGTGCCGCGCTTTACATCATCGAAAAGGAGACCATTCTTTCCAAAAGTGAACTGACCGCCTTTTTAAACGACAATAAAATCAGCTATGTCACCCTGCCGCCTTCTCTGCTGGCCCTGTTGACCGATGTGGAACTGCCCCATCTTGAAACAGTGATTTCCGTGGGCGAGGCCTGTTCCGTGCCGCTGGCCCGGCAATGGATGGAGCGCTGCCGCTTTTTTAACGGCTATGGCCCCACGGAAGCAACCATAGGCTGCGTATGGGGACAAATCACATCCCTGTCGGAAGAGTTGCATACGGCGCCTATCGGCAGGCCCATTTACAACGACCGTATCTATATTGTCGATCCCTTTATGCATCCACAGCCCGTGGGCGTGCCCGGGGAGCTGTGTATTGAAAGCCCCGGTCTGGCCTACGGTTATCTGCATCGCGGCGAACTGACGGCGGAACGTTTTGTGGCCAACCCCTTTTCCACGGAAGCGGACAGCAGGCTCTATCGTTCCGGTGATCTGGCCCGCTGGCTGGATGACGGAACCATCGAATTTATCGGGCGCATCGATTTTCAGGTAAAAATCCGCGGCAACCGTATTGAACTGGGCGAGATCGAATCCGCCATTCTGCAAGATGATTCGGTTAAGGAAGCGGTGGTTCTGGCCGTGGGTTCCGATCCTCAAAGCCTTCGGCTGGCGGCGTATGTTGTTCCCGCTTCCGGGGAGTTTGATGTGGACAGCTTACGCGACGCTCTGCGTGAGCGCCTGCCGGAATATATGCAGCCCGCCTCCTTTACCGTGATGGCCTCCTTCCCGCTGACCCACAACGGCAAGGTTAACCGCCGCGCCCTGCCCGAGCCCGATTTTGAGCGGCAGGACACGCCGGCCGAAACGGCGGTAACACCGGTGCAGGAAGTTTTGCTTTCCCTGTGGCGTGATGTGCTGCGGGTGGAAAATATCTCCGTAAATGACAACTTCTTCCATATCGGCGGCCATTCCCTACTGGCCACGCAACTGGTTTCCCGCATACGCGACGCCTTTGACGTGGAAATTCCCCTGCGCCGTCTGTTTGAACAGCCCACCATTGCCTGGCTGGCCCGGCTCATCGAAGAGGAAAGGAACTCGGAAAAAGGTTATGCCCCGCCGCCGTTAAAGGCGATGGAACGGCCCGACGACATACCGCTTTCCTTTGCTCAGCAGCGTCTGTGGTTTTTGGATCAGCTACAGCCCGGAGGCACGTTTTACAATATTCCGGCCGCCTTTGCCATCGAAGGAGAGCTGAATATCGAGGCCCTGAGAAAAGCGCTGGAAGCCATGACGCGGCGCCATGAGGTTTTGAGAACACGCTTTGCCGACAATAACGGCAAACCGGTGCAGGTGATCCCGGATCAGGTGGAACTGCCCTTTTCCGTGGAGGATTACGCGCAACTTGACGAGAACGCGCGGCAACAACAGGTGGCGCGGGCGGTAAAAAAAGCGGCCTGTCATGTTTTTAACCTGGCCGTCGGGCCTTTGTGGATAAGTACCCTGCACATCCTGAACGCCCGTTCTTACATCTTTACCATAACCCTGCACCACGCCATCGCCGACGGCTGGTCCATGGGTATCTTCATCTCGGAAATGGCGGAACTGTACCGCGCCTTCAACGAGGATAAAACGCCGCGCCTGCCTGCCCTGGAAGTGCAATACGCGGACTATGCCCTGTGGCAGCAAGAGTGGCTGCGGGGAGAAGTTCTGCAAAGACAGATCGACTTCTGGCGCTCGGCGCTTGGAGAGAATCCTCCCGTGCTGGAACTGCCTTATGATTTTCCCCGCCCGGCCGTACAAACCTTTAACGGCACGGCGGTACAGCACACTCTTTCGGCAGAGCTAAGCGCCCGCGTCAGGGAAGAAAGCGCCGCCCTGGGCGTGACCCCTTTCATGCTCATGCTGGCCGCCTTTCAAACCCTGCTGCATCGTTACAGCCGGCAGGATGAAATCATCGTCGGCTCGCCCATCGCCAACCGTAATCACAGCGGAACGGAGAGCCTGATCGGTTTCTTTGTCAACAACCTTATTCTTAAAAGCGATTTCAGCGGCACACCCGATTTTGAAACCCTGGTTCTGGATGTGCGTGACTTTATGCTGGAGGCTTACGCCCACCAGGATGTACCCTTCGAGCAGATCGTGGACGCGCTGGTCACCCGTCGCGACACCAGCCGTTCACCCATCTTCCAGGTTATGTTTGTCTATCAAAATCTGCCTCAAACCGGCGCCGGGCTTTCCGGTATCCGGCTGGAAGCGCTGGAGCACGAATCGCATACCGCCAAGTTTGATCTTTCGGTAACCGTAAGCCCCGGCGAGACCATGGCCGTGCAGTTTGAATATAACAGCGATCTCTTCCGGGAAGAAACCATCCGCCGCATGATGGGTCATTTTGAAAATATCCTGCAAACCTTACTGGAAGATATCGAGCTTCCCGTGGATGAAGCGGAATTCCTTGACGAAGAAGAAATGAATTACCTGTTGCGGGAAGGCAACCGGACGGAAAAGGTTTTTGAGGGCCCCCATACGGTTCCCGGACAATTTGAGCGCATGGCGCAACGCCATCCCGATGAAACGGCGCTTATTTTTCAATCCGCTCCGGGAAGCGCCGTTACACACCTTACCTACGCTCAACTGAATAGCGCCGCCAATCGTCTGGCACACAAGTTGTTAGATAGCGGCGTACAGAGGGAAGAGATCATCGGTATTTCCCTGGAACGCGGCCCGGAAATGATTATCGCCATGCTGGCCATCCTGAAAAGCGGCGCGGCCTATCTGCCCATAGACCCGCAATATCCCCGGGAACGTATCGCCTACATGATCGAAGACTCCGGGCTGCAAAGGATTCTCACCGGCGAATCACTGTCGGCGCTTTTTACCGATGACAAGGTGCGCATCATCACCGTTGACCGCGCTGACGCCTTTGAAGAGTTCAGCGACGACAACCCTGCCATCCCCCTGGAGGCGGAGAATCTGGCCTATGTCATATACACCTCCGGCTCCAGCGGACGGCCCAAGGGCACCCTGTTGCACCACGGGGGGGCCTGCAACCTGGCGGCCCTGCAACACGAAGCCTTTGAAACAGGAACGGGCAGCCGCATTCTGCAATTTGCCTCGCTTAGCTTTGACGCCGCCACCTGGGAGTTTCTTATGGCTCTGCTTTCCGGATCCGCGCTGGTGCTGACGTCTAAAGAGACCATCGCCGACGCCGAAGCCCTGACCGCTCTTGTGGAAGAACAAAAAGTAAGCACCGTTACCCTGCCGCCCTCCGTTTTGGCGGTATGGCCGCAAAAGGAGCTGCCGGATTTAAAGACAATCATTACCGCCGGCGAAGCCGTGCCCGGGCCGCTGGTTAACACATGGAGTAAGGGACGCCGCTTCTTTAACGCCTATGGACCGACGGAAACCACCGTTTGCGCCACCATGCACCGCTGCGAAGGAAACTACAGTTCCACGCCGCCCATAGGCCGGGCCAACGCCAATTTTAAAACCTATGTGCTGGATGAAAAGCTTAATCCCGTTCCCATCGGCGTACCCGGCGAGCTGTGTGTATCGGGAACGGGTCTGGCCCGGGGCTACCATAACCGGCCGGAGCTTACCGTAGAGAAGTTTGTACCCCACCCCTTTGCCGAAACACCCGGAGAGCGGCTGTACCGTACCGGTGACCTGGTGCGCCGTTTACCGGAAGGGGAGCTGGAATTTCTGGGCCGTATCGATGACCAGGTAAAACTGCGCGGTTTCCGCATAGAACTGGGAGAGATAGAAGCGGTGATGAGTCAATCCCCGCTGGTGCGTGACCGGTATGTAACGGTTTGGCCCGACACGGGCGGCGAAGACCGCCTGACAGCCTATTGGGTGCCTGCCGAAACGGAGAACAGCGATCCCGCGCCGGTTATCGCCTATCTTAAAAAGCATTTACCGGACTATATGGTACCCGCGGATTTTATTCTGCTGGAAAATATGCCGCTGACGGCCAACGGCAAGGTAGATCGCAAGGCGCTGCCCCGCCCGCAAAAGGATCGCGCCCGCCTGGCCGTGGAATACATGGCCCCGAGAAATGAAATCGAGGAGACACTGGTTAACATTGTTGCCACGCTGCTGCACCACGAGAAAGTAGGCGTTTTTGACAACTTTTTCGATCTGGGCGGTCATTCTCTGCTGGCCACGCAGTTTATGTCACGCATAAGGCAGACCTTTGACATTGAGCTGCCCCTGCTGACCCTGTTTGAAAAGCCGACCGTCGCCGAACTGGCCGATGCGGTGGAAGTGGCCAGGGCCAGCGGTATTAAGGCCAAGCCTAAAATCGAAAAGGCGGAACGGCCCCCCCGTGCCGCCCGGCGACCGGCAAGGCGCTCCGGCAGGTCTTAAGTTCCCGAGGCAAAGTGTACGTTCAACCTTAAACCCGATGAAACCGAAAGATCGATGACAGACACGACACATAATGAAATGGCGGAACAGGAGCTATACATTTTCCCCACATCCTTTGCCCAGCAACGGTTGTGGTTTCTGGATCAGTTTGAGCCCGGTTCTCCCTTTTACAATATTCCCACCGCGGTACGTATAAAGGGTGTGCTGGATATCCCGGCCCTGCAGGATACCATAGACGAAATCGTCTATCGTCATGAATCCCTGCGCACCACCTTTGACAAGGAAAACAACGAGCCGGTGCAGGTGATTCACCCCGATATGCAGTGTCCTTTGGAAATCATCGATCTGCGCCCGCTGGAAAAAGAAGAGCGCGAGGCCGAAGCACAGCGGCTGGCCCTAAACGAAGCCCGCACCCCCTTTGATCTGCAAAAGGGCCCCCTGTTCCGCTCCCGGCTGATTCGTCTGCAAAACGACGAGGCCATCATGCTGGTCACCATGCACCATATCATCAGCGATGGTTGGAGCATCGGCGTTTTTATGCGCGAGGTGGCCCTGATATACGACGCCTTTACCCGGGGACAGGATGTGCCCCTGCCCGAACTGCCCATTCAATACGCAGACTTTTCCAAATGGCAGCGTGACTGGCTTCAGGGAGAAGTGCTGGAAAAGCAGCTAAACTACTGGAAAGAGACCCTGGGCCCGGTAACGCCCGTTCTGGAGCTGCCCACGGATAAGCCGCGGCCGGCCATCCAATCCAGCCGGGGCGCCAACCTGCATCACCGCATCCCCAGGGAGCTGTACGAGCGTATCATCCAACTCAGCCGAAACGAAGGCGTTACCCCTTTTATGACCCTGCTGACCGTGTTTAACATTTTACTTTACCGTTACAGCGGTCAGGAAGACATCTGCGTCGGTACGCCCATCGCCAACCGCACCCAAAGCGAAACCGAGGGGCTGATCGGCTTTTTTGTCAATACCCTGGTATTGCGCGCGGATATGAGCGGCAACCCCACATTTCGCGAGTTGCTGCAACGTACCCGCAAGCGTACTCTGGAATCTTATGCCCATCAGGATGTTCCTTTTGAAATGCTGGTGGAGGTATTGCAACCGGAACGCAGCATGAGCCATTCCCCCCTGTTCCAGGTTATGTTCATTCTGCAAAACGCCACCGGCGGCGGCATGGGCCACGACAACACGGCGGCGAACTCCGCCATCCGGATGGAACAGATTGAAGTGGACGCCGGCACCTCCACCTTTGACATCACCGTTTCCCTTGCTGACCAGACCAAAGGGCTTCTGGCTTCGGTGGAATATTGCACCGACCTGTTTGAACGGGAGACCATCGAACGTTTTATCCGTCAGTATGAAAACCTGCTGGCGGCGGCGGTCGGGCAACCCGGCAGTCCCATCAGTAAGCTGCCCGTCCTCAATGCGCGGGAAGAACATCTCATCCTGAAAGAGTGGAATCACTCTGACGTGCATTACGACTGGCGGCGTTGCATGCATCATCTGGTGGAAGAAGAAGCACGCCGTCAACCCGGAGCCGTGGCCGTGGCCTTCGCCGGACATTACCTGACTTATGAACAATTAAACCGCAGCGCCAACCAACTGGCCCGACATCTGCGGACGATGGGAGTTGGCCCCGAAACGCCCGTGGGCATCAGTCTTGAAAAGTCCCTGGACTTAATGGTGGCCGTGTTGGGCGTGCTTAAGGCCGGCGGTGGTTACGTGCCCATGGACCCCGACTATCCGCCCGAGCGTCTGGCCTATATGATCAGTGACTCGGCCACGCCGGTTTTGATCACCCATAGCCACCTTCTGGAGCGCCTGCCGCAAACGCAGGCTAAAATTCTCTGCCTGGACGCCGAGCGGGAAACCCTGGAACGTTATGAACCGGACAACCCGGATGTTCCGGTCTGCCCGCAAAACATGGCCTATATGATATATACCTCCGGCACAACGGGACAGGCCAAGGGCACCATTATCAGTCACCAAAGCTGGGTGAACTCCTATTACGCCTGGGAAGAGGCCTATGAACTCAAAACCCGTTGCCGCTCGCACCTGCAAATGGCCAACTTCTCCTTTGATGTTTTTGCCGGCGATACCATCCGCGCCCTTGCTTCCGGCGGAAAGATGACGCTTATCCCCAGAGAAACGCTGCTCAATGCCGAAAAGCTGTACCGGGAAATGCTGCGTGAGCAGATCACCATTGCCGAGTTTGTTCCGGCGGTGCTGCGCAATCTGACCGGCTATCTTGACGAGATCGGCAAAGACCTCTCCTTTATGCGCTGCCTGATCGCCGGGTCGGATGCCTGGTATGTGGGCGAATACCGGCGTTTTATGGAATACGGCGGAAGCGAAACCCGTCTGATCAACTCCTTCGGTCTTACCGAGGCCGCCATCGACAGCACCTATTTTGAAGCCAGCAAACTCGATCTGCCCGCGGATCGCAATGTACCTATCGGCCGTCCTTTTGCCAATATGCAGGTCTATATCGTGGACAGCCATCTTAATCCCCAACCCATTGGCGTGCCCGGAGAAATTTGCGTTGGCGGCGCGGGCGTGGCCCGGGGCTACCACGGCCGGCCGGAGCTGACGGCGGAAAAGTTCATTCCCGATCCCTTTGGCGGTGAGGCCGGCGCGCGCATGTACCGTACCGGCGATAAGGGGAAATTTCTGCCCGATGGCAACATCGAGTTTATGGGCCGTATCGACTTTCAGGTCAAACTGCGCGGCTTTCGCATAGAGTTGGGTGAAATAGAATCCGGCCTGGCCCGTCATCCGGACATCGCTCACGCGGTGGTTATCGTCCGTGAGGACACTCCGGGCGACAAGCGACTGGTGGCCTATTATACCCTGGAACGGGAACCCGCGCCGGGCCTTTCGGCCCTGAAATCCTTTTTATTGGAAAAGTTGCCCGACTATATGATACCCAATGCCTTTGTACGGCTGGAGGAAATCCCCCTCACTCCCAACGGCAAGGTGGATCGTAAGGCCCTGCCCAAACCGGATGAAAAAGATTTCGGGGCCATGGAAAGCTATGTAGCCCCGCGTAATGAGTCTGAGGAGAAAATGGCCGCCGTATGGGCCGAGGTACTGGGTCTGGAAAAAGTAGGCGTAAACAACAACTTTTTTGATTTGGGCGGACACTCCCTGCTGGCCACGCAACTGATCTCCCGCGTCCGGGAGACCTTTGACCTTGATATCCCCCTGCGATCCATTTTTGAACATCCGACCGTGGCCGGGCTGGCGGAGAAGATAGAGATTGCCCGGCGGGGCACCCCCACGGTGCAGGCGCCGCCGATCATGGCCGTTTCGCGCTCCGGAGAGTTGCCGCTCTCCTTTGCCCAGCAGCGGCTGTGGTTTCTGGAAGAACTGGAACCGGGCACGGCCAACTACAACATTCCCGAGTCGGTGCGCATCAAAGGCAAGCTGGATGCCGACCTCTTTCAACGCTGTCTGAACACCATTATCGCCCGGCATGAAAACCTGCGCACCAATTTCATCAGCCGGGACGGGCACCCCGTGCTGGTGATCCACAAGGAACGCACCTTGGAACTGGAACGCTTTGATCTGCGGGAGATGGAAGCGGAAGAGCGTGAACGGGAAGCCCCGCGCATTGCCGACCGCTTCGCCAAAACCATTTTCAACCTGTCCGAGGGCCCTCTGCTGCGTGCCGGTCTTATTCACATGGACGAGGATGATTTTATATTGCTGGTGACCATCCATCACATCATCAGCGACGACTGGTCCACGCAGGTTTTTATCCGTGAACTGGGCGTTCTTTACGAGGCTTTCCTCAGGGATGAGCCCTCTCCGCTGCCGCCCCTGCCGGTGCAATACGCGGACTTTGCCCATTGGCAGCAAACCTGGCTTTCCGGCGAGGTACTGGAAGAGCAGTTGGCCTTTTGGCAAAAGACCCTGGACGGGGTTTCGCCGGTACTGGAACTGCCGACCGACCGGCCTCGTCCCAAAGTGCCCACGCAAAGGGGCAGCTATCTTACCTTTTCCTTTAGTCCGGCCGAAAGCGCGGAGATCAACACCTTTACCCGTGATCATGGCCTGACGCCCTTCATGACCCTGCTGGGCGCCTTTGAAACACTGCTTTATCGCTACAGCGGACAGGAAAGTTTTAATATCGGCACGCCCATCGCCAATCGTAACCGCGCCGAAACGGAACCCCTGATCGGCTTTTTTGTCAACACCCTGGTGCTGCCGGCCCGGCTGGAATCCCGGCCGACCTTTAGCAGGCTGCTGGACCAGATCCGGGAAACCGCCCTGGACGCCTTTGCCCACCAGGATGTGCCCTTTGAAAAAATCGTCGACAGGCTGCAACCGGAACGCAGCATGAGCCACACGCCCCTTTTCCAGGTAATGTTTGCCCTGCAAAATGCCGGAAAACCGGCCAGCGGGCGGGCCGAAGACCCCGACGCCGCTTTTCGGGTAGAACCGGTGGAGGCCCACAGCGGTATGTCCAAGTTCGATATCACCCTGTTTATGCTGGAACAGGAAGGGGCCTGGGCCGGGGCCTTTGAATATGCCACAGATCTGTTTGACGCCGAAACCATGGAAC
>JALXBH010000202.1 GCA_026991535.1 Calditrichia bacterium
TGCTCACCGTATGCGTGCTGAACGTCTGGTTGCCATCATTGACATACCAGACGATTTTATCGTCATAAGCCGAAGCGGAAAGCACATCCGTATCCCCGTCACCATCCATATCCAGGGCGAAAACGGAACGGGCCGAAGAGGCGCTGTCGCTGATCACATGGGTGGAAAAGTTCTGACTGCCGTCATTCTCATACCAGGCCACGGTATTGTCATTCATCGAAGCGGACAGGATATCCGTATCCCCGTCGCCGTCCATATCCACGCTGAACACGGAATAGGCGCCGCCCGCGCTGTTGGTGACAAGATGGCGGCGGAAGTTTTGCGCGCCGTCATTCTCATACCAGGCCACGGTGCTGTCGTAACGGGAAGCGGAAAGAATATCCATATCGCCGTCGCCGTCCACATCGGCCGTGATAACCGAACGGGCGCCATCGGCACTGTCGCTGACGGTGTGCATGGTAAAGTTCTGCTTGCCGTCATTCTCGTACCAGGCCACGATATCGTCGCCGGAGGAGGCCGAAAGCACATCGATATCACCATCCCCGTCCACATCGGCGGCATAGACATTTTTAGCCCGCGTCAGATTGTTCACTATAACGTGGGGGGTAAAATTCTGCGTGCCATCGTTTTCATACCAGGCGATGGTATCGTCATCCTCGGAGGCGGAAAGCGCATCCATATCCCCGTCGCCGTCCACATCGGCGGCAAACACGGCGCGGGCGCCGGCGGCGTTTTCGGTAATGGCATGTTCCGTAAATCCCCGGCTGCCGTCGTTTTCATACCAGGCCACCTTATCATCCCGGATGGAGGCGGAAAGCATATCCACATCGCCGTCGCCATCCATATCCGCGGCATGAACGGCATAAACGCCCGCCGGGCCGGAGCTAAGGGTGTGGTCGCTAAAATTCTGGCTGCCGTCGTTTTCAAACCAGACCACCCTGTTGTCATTCACCGAGGCGGAAAGAATATCCGTATCCCCGTCACCGTCCATATCGGCGGCAAAAACGGAACGGACGCTGTTGGTCTGCGTGGTGATGATATGCGCGGTAAAGTTCTGATTGCCGTCATTCTCATACCAGGCCACCGTATCATCATAGCGCGAGGCGGAAACCAGATCGATATCCCCGTCACCGTCAACATCCCCTGGATAAACCCTGTACACATAATCCGCCCCGGTGGTTACGGTATGGGCGGTAAAAGCGGCGTTGCCGTCATTTTCATACCAGGCGATTTTATCATCGTAAACCGAGGCGGACAGCACATCCAGGTCGCCGTCGCCGTCCACGTCCGCGGCATAAACCGTGCGCGCCCCGTTGGCCTGATCGCTTATAAGCCGTTCACTGAAGAGGCCATTGCCGTCATTTTCGTACCAGGCCACCTTGTCATCGCCTACCGAGGCGGAAAGGATATCCATATCCCCGTCACCATCCATATCGGCGGCATGAACCGAGCGGGCACTGTTGGCGCTATCGCTGACTACGTGCCGGGTAAATAGCTGATTGCCGTCATTTTCGTACCAGGCCACGGTGTCATCATAGCGCGAGGCGGACAGCACATCCACATCCCCGTCGCCATCCACATCGGCGGCATAGACGTCATAGGCGCCATCGGCCAGATCGCTGACAGTGTGTTCGGTAAAATGCTCGTTGCCGTCGTTTTCATACCAACTGATATCGTCATCTTCCCGGGAAGCGGAAAGCACATCCATGTCGCCGTCACCATCCACGTCGATGGCGTAAACCGAACGGGCGCCGTGGGCGTGCAGGCTGATGGTGTGCGGAATAAAATTGCCCTGGCCGTCATTCTCGCGCCAGGCAATACGGTCATCATACTTGGAGGCGGAGAGGATATCCAAATCGCCGTCGCCGTCCACATCGGCGGCATGAACCCAATAGGCGCCGACGGTGGCATGATCGCCGCCGGCCACGGTATGTTCGATAAATTGCGTCCGCGCCGGAAAGACGAGTCCCAGCAGCGCCAGACCGCCTAAAACGGAAGAATATTTAAATGACAGCATGCAAGGCTCCTTTTTAAAGTATACTTAAGCAAAATCATCGGGATGGAACAGTCTATATCGTAATCATTTACGGTATGTGAACTTTGAAGAAAGAAATAATTAAAAGACCTTAAACTTCTTTAACGGAAAAAGCGGAGTACTTATTTCACATTTATAAAACAATTTGTAACCGCGCAGACACGGGAATCTAAATTGGTTGACCACCGGGAGCAACGGCCCGGGCTTTCATCCGCCGGGTATAAAATAAAAATTTTAAAACTTTTTGATTAGCGGGCTCGTATGACTATGTTTAGCGATGTGTTGAACCGGAGGACTTATGGCCAGGAATATCCGTACGCCTGTTTTGTTTTATTTCATCTTTGCCCTCTTTTCCATATACGCGGGTTACCATTTTTCCATCCAAACCCAGCCGGCCATGCATCTGCCGCCAAGAATCAACATGGACGAGGCCAAGGACACTGCGCGTCATTTTTTATTGGAGTATGGCTTTGAATACACCGATTTTGGAGAGTATGCCTATTACGGCTATGACAAGACCGGCGCCAATGCCCTGATCGACAGCCTGGGTATTGACGGCTTTTTCAGGTTTAGCGATACCACCGGCGTACCCCTGAGCTACTGGCAGGTGCTCTACTATAAAAATGTACCCCGTGACAAGGAGGAGGAGCTCTTTCAGGTCATTATTTCCCCCGGGGGCAGGATTCTTGGTTATAAATACTTTTTGCCGGACTCCGTCAGCGACAACCAGAACAGCGACAGCGCCCTGGTACTCGCCCGGAACTATTTAAAACAGTGGCCGGGGATAGAAGCCCCGGCCTATAAACTGGTGCGCAGCAATCAAACGGAACATCCCAACCGTCTGGACATGGATTTTATTTTTGAAAAACGGCTTAAGGGCACCGCGGGCACGGACCGTATAAACATCACCGTCAGCGGGGGACGCATAACCCGCTTTAACCACTATTTTCAGGAGCCCACCCAAAGCGACATCGCTTCCGTGGGTGGTGCCAATCTGCTGTTCAACACCATTTCCATCATCGTTTATCTCTCGCTAAGCATACTGACGCTTATTCTCTTCCTGCGGCGCTACCACGAGGGTACCATTGCCGTCAGACGTGGTATGTGGGTGGGTGTGATAGTCTATGTGGCCATGGTCATCTCCGTCATCAACAGTTGGGACCCCTGGGGCACCGGCAACAACATCGGCATCATCAGCCGTTATTATATTAAGTGGATTTTGCTGGGCATGCAGATGATCATCAGCTATGTTTATGTTTTCATCAACATCTTTACCGCCTGGTCGGCCAGCGAACTGGATATCGGCGATAAGCGCGTGCAATGGATGTCCGGTATCGACAGCCTGTTTGCCGGGAAGTTTCTTACGCGGAACGTGGGCCGGGAACTCCCCCTGGGTCTGGCCTTTGGTGCGATTCTGTTCGGAATTGTTCACCTGGTCATCTATCTGCTTAACCAATGGGGACTGGGCCATCCGCTGATGCCGCGCGGTGTGGATGTATACAACAGCTACTGGCCTTTGCTGGCCATGCTGACCACGGCCCTGTATGCCATCTTTTTTCATGATGTGGTTTTCCGCAAGTTTCTGATCAGCTATCTTTACCGCCTGAGCGGCTCGCCTTTTACGGCAATAGGACTTTCGGCCCTTGTTGCCTCCCTGTCGGCTATCTTTTTCAGCAGTATGTTTGATATCTGGCCTTCCTACTATACCCTGTTGCCCTATCTGGCCATCGGGCTGGTACAGGGCTGGATATTCTGGCATTACGGTCTGCTGGCGGCCATGTCTTCCAGCTTTTCCATGCAGGTATTGATGGCCGGCGGCAGCTTATGGGTTACCGGTAACAGCAGCTATCTCTTCTCCGTCTATGTATCCTTTTTTATATTGATCGCCCTGGCCGCCGCCGGATTGTACGCCCTCTATTTCGGTAAAACCTTCCGCATGGAGCAAAAAAGCGAACCGGAACACATCCGGCGTATCAAGGAGCGTACGCGTATGCAAAAGGAACTGGAGATTGCCCGGCGGGTGCAACTGGGCCTGCTGCCGCGCGAGGAGCCCCGATTGCCCGGCTTTGAACTTTCCGGCATTTGTAAACCGGCACTGGAGGTGGGTGGTGACTATTTTGACTTTATCCGTTTACAGGACGGCAAACTGGGCATTGCCATTGCCGATGTTTCCGGCAAGGGGGTACCGGCGGCTATTTATATGACCCTGACCAAGGGTATTTTGCAATCCCACGCCGAGGCGACCCTGTCGCCGAAATCGGTGCTGACCAAGGTCAACAGCCTGATGTATCGCACCATCGAGCGCTCCTGGTTTGTAAGCATGTTTTACGCCGTGCTCGATCCCGAAAACCGCAGGCTGCGCTATGCCCGCGCCGGCCATAATCCGGCCATCCTGCTCAGCGACGGCAGCCATGACCCAAAACTCCTCCAATCCCACGGTATCGGCCTGGGACTGGAGCAGGGACCTATTTTTGAAAAAACCCTGGCCGAAGGCGAAATCCAATTGCACAGCGGCCAAACGCTGATTTTTTACACCGACGGATTTACCGAAGCGATGAATGAAGATAATGAAGAGTACGGAGAAGAGCGCTTTATCCGATTTTTGCATGAAAACAGCGGCCTGAGCGCGGCGGCCACCATTCGCAACGCCCTGGCCGAGATCGAGCGCTTTGCCGGCAATGCGCCGCAGCATGACGACATGACCATGGTGGTATTAAGGGTTAGCCGGTAACATTATCCCTTACACAGGGAACGGGGCATGAGCATACATAAAAAATCAACTATCTGGAACCACCGTTCGGGGATATGGAAGCCACCAAGGCCTTCTTTGTCCGCGCTTTCGGCTGGAACTTTACAGGCCATGACCCCGACGACACAGCCTTTGACCATTCCGGAGGGTGCCAGAATTGACACTTCCCGCCTTATCTATCCAATACACTATTAAAGACAGGCGTTTCCTTTTCCTGATAGTTTTCTACTAAAGTATGGCAAGAGTCGAATACTTTCCTTAAAATGGAATACTGATTATTTTTCCTTCAAAATCCAATGAAAGGATATCCATGTTAAAGAAAATCATAATCTGTCTGGGTATTCCGCTTTTATTCATTCTCAGCTCATGTAATACTTCAAAACAAAAGACCATTAAAACGGTAAACGTAAACTTTTCGGACGATCAAACTCCCGGGGATCAGCTATCAGGCACGGATACAATACCCACAATAAATGTCGCGGTTTCGGCAATCATTTCTCCCAGGGAGACGTTTAAATATTATAAAGAGCTTTTTGACTTTATTTCCAGGGAAACCGGCTATAAAATTGTATTCAAACAAAGAAAAACATATCAGGAAGTCAATCTGATGCTCCGTGAAAGTCAGGTTGACGTGGCCTTTGTCTGTTCGGGCGCCTATATAAAAGAAAAGAGTGTAAGCGATATTGATATATTGGTTGTACCCGTATGTAACGGTCAGCCATATTATAATGCCTATGTAATAGTCAATAAGGACTTAAACATAACAACATTCCCTCAACTTAGGGGACATTCCTTCGCTTATACCGACCCTCTTTCAAATACGGGGAAGTTTTACATCGACAAACGGCTCTCACAGCTAAATGAAATCAGCTCCAGCTTTTTCAGTAAAACCGTTTTTACCCATGCCCATGACATTTCCATGCAACTGGTTTCCAACAAAATCATAGATGGGGCCAGCGTGGATGGTTTGATTTTTGATTATCTTGCCAAAAAGTATCCGCAAAGGGTAGAAAACCTGCGCATAATAGAAAAATCAGAAAGTTTTGGCATTCCTCCGGTGGTAGTACCCCAAAATATCGACCCGATATTAAGAAAAAGATTGAAAGATATTTTTCTTAATATGCATGAAATCCCGGAAGGAAAAAAAATTTTACAGAAAATCATGATTGAACGGTTTATTGAAGGAGATGATGAGTCCTATAACAGTATAAGGCGCATGTTGGCGGAATATGAGAGATAAACATACGCTCAATCTTTTCTGGAAATTTGTTATTGCGCTTGTAAGCATTGTTGCTGTTTTTGGCGGTATTAACCTCTATCTTATAAACTATGCCCTGTATGAAACATTTGAGCAGGAATTGACCCGTCATGGAACAAGCACGGCAAGGAGCATAAGCGAACGCTGTATAGACCCGATTGTGTATGAGGATCTGGCGGCGCTTAACCGGGTAGTCACGGACCAGAAAAGTATCGACTCGACAATTGTTTATATTTTTATTACAGACAGTCAAAATAAGGTTTTGGCCCATACCTTTAATACATTCGTTCCCTTTCAATTACTTAGGGCAAATCCATTAGCACCCGATCAATCCATTTCCATCGTAAAAATTAAAAGGAATGAACATCCCGCTTCTGTTATCCGCGACATTGCCGTCCCCATTTTAGACGGAAGTATCGGCGTTGTGCGGATAGGTTTTTGGGAAAACAGTTTTTTAGAAAACAGTCAGCAAACATCAAGACTTTTTGTTTTAATGGTTATTATTTTTCTGATAATCGGTATTTTGGGGGTCTTTTTCTTCTCATATATCATAACAGCCCCCATTAATAAAATCAATCAGGCGGCATCCAGGATAGAGTTGGGCACATTAAAACCAGGAGCGGAGGACTTTAGCGGCCATATCATGGATATGAAAATTATAAAATGGAAAAATATTTTTCATTTTAAAGATGAGATTGATGATTTGATGGTCAGTTTTAATGAAATGATCCTGCGTTTAAAAAAGGCTTATTCCGATTTACAAAAAACCCAAAACTCGCTGTTTCAATCAGAAAAGATGGCTTCATTAGGCACACTGTCCGCCGGCCTGGCACATGAAATAAACAACCCCATTGCCGGTATGAAAAACTGCCTGCGTCGTTTAAAGGAATCTCCGGAGAAAATGAAACAGAATATTTTATATTTGGAGATGATGGAACAGGCGGTAAATAAAATAGAAACCGTTGTCGGCGGCTTATTGAATTTTAGCCGTAAACCGGACATTCATTTTAAAAAAATAAATCTGAATGATCTTATAGAAAATGTTATTGTTCTGATAGGGTATCGTTTGGAAAAAACAAGAATCGGTATCCACAAAAATTTTGGCGCATCCGACAACATGATTATAGCCAGCCCCAACCATCTGGAGCAGGTATTCTTAAACTTATTGCTAAACAGTATTGACGCCATCGAAGAACAATATCAAAAAGACAGTAATTTTTACGGCGAGATTCATATTTCCATTACCCGGGAGGCCAAACACTATAAAATCGTTATTTCCGATAACGGCGGCGGCGTTTCCGAAAGTGATATGCAGGAAATATTCGATCCTTTTTATACGAAGAAAAAACTTCACCAGGGCACCGGCCTGGGTCTGGCCGTTTGCTTTGGCATCGTAGAACAGCACGGGGGTGAAATTAGCGCGGAAAACAATTCCATTGGCGGCCTGGACATTATCTTTACCTTACATATTGAACAATAAGGATGGCATAAAATGAATAAAATATTATGGATTGTCGAAGACGAAAAAATTGTCCGGGTAACCCTGGCCGATGACTTAAAAGACGCGGGATATGATGTTAAGGACTTTGATCATCCGGCAAAGGTATTAAATGAGCTTAAGCAGGGGTGTCCGTCCCTTTTGATTACCGATTTAAAAATGCCCGGCATGGACGGCTTGCAGTTACTAAGAAAGGTAAAAGAAATCAATGCGGATATCGAAGTTATTGTAATGACGGCATACGGCACGATTGAAAACGCGGTGCAAGCCATGAAATATGGCGCGTTCAATTATATTACCAAACCCTTTTCAAAAGAAGAACTGCTCATTCTGGTGGAAAATGTCCAAAAAATCGTATCCTTAAAGAAGGAAAACAGGTTTCTAAAAGCACATATCAAGGATGATTATGACTTTAAAACTTTTATTGGAGAATCTGAATCGACAAAAAAACTTTTTGAACTGATCCGCCTTGTAGCGGAAAAAGACAGCACGGTTTTGTTAACCGGCGAAACGGGAAGCGGAAAAGAACTCATAACCAATATCATCCATTTCAACAGCCGCCGCGGGAACCGGCCGTTAATAAAAGTCAGTTGTGCCATCTTATCAAAGGATATTTTTGAGAGCGAGCTTTTCGGACATGTGAAAGGGGCTTTTACCGGCGCGGACAGGAATAAGCCGGGGCGATTTGAACTGGCCAATGGCGGAACCCTTTATCTGGATGATATTGATGATATTCCTCTTCCCCTGCAGGTTAAATTGCTGCGCGCCATTGAAGAGCGCGAAGTGGAACGGGTAGGCAGCGCTGAAACCATACCGGTTGATGTACGGCTTATTGCCTCTACTAAAAAGGATTTACTGGAGCTGAGCAGGCAGGGGAAATTTCGCGAAGATTTATATTATCGCTTGAATGTATTCCCCATTAAACTTCCGCCATTAAGAGAAAGAAGAAACGACATCATCACCATTTTGAGATATTATATTGAAAAATTTTCAGGTAACAAATCCATAGAAATCACCCCGGAGGCAAAGCGGATATTTATGGACTATGACTGGCCAGGCAATGTACGGGAACTGCGAAACGTGGCTGAACGGCTGGTTCTGTTTACACGGGACAACCGGATAGACGAAAAAATCATCCCGGAAGAGATTATTACGGATAGGCAACAATCACCGTCTGTCAGCTCCGGGCACAAATCATTGCACCGGATACTTAGCGAGGTTGAGGTTTCAGTTATAAAAGAGGCTCTGGCAAAAACACACTACAGAATAAGTGACGCCGCCAGGCTTTTAGATATTCCGAATTCAACACTTTCCTCTAAAATGAAAAAATACGGCATACACTGACGTTCTCCCGCGGCTTTTTTAACGAAAAGCCGAATTTTTTACGAAATATCGTTAAATCCTCCTCAAAAAAACTTTACTATCCATATGTTTTTTATGGGCCTACCTCCCACTTAGTTCATAAATAACAACTGTTTACACAAATAAACCTCTTCCCGTTCTTTCACTGGCATGGCCCTTGCCATAATAAGGTTGACAATAAAAACCATAACCCTAAAGAAGGTTCTGTCCCGTGGAAAAAGTTTTATGCTCTTTACCGCCATTCTTTTCATTTCCGCCGGTATGCCCCCCGCGCGGCATACTCCCGGATAGAACAGGCATGGGGAAATATTTGTCAGACCTTTTGCCTAACACCGTTTTCCATCTGAATAGGCCGGTGAGAGGCTTACCCCACATCACCCTTGAAGTTAAAAAAGGATTTAAATCCATAAACAACTCAAACACTTCCACATCACAATACAAAGAAGGAGATTTATAATGAAACAGATTATTGTTTCTCTTTTAGGATTGATTCTATTTTCAACAAATGTCTGGAGCCAGGAGAATGGCAAAATCAGCGGCTATATCTTTGGTGATCTCTACTACATGGCCGCAAACCATAACAAGGAAATAGAAGGCAACAACGGTGTTTGGATTCGTCGTGTTTATTTAACCTATGACAAGGGGCTAAGCGAGGAATTTTCCATGCGTCTGCGGCTGGAAATGAATACGGCCGGAGACTTTACCTCCAAAAGCAAAATGACTCCCGCCGTTAAAGATGCGTACCTGAAATGGAAAAAAGGCAGTCACAGCGTCTATCTCGGCATATCTCCAACGCCCACCTGGAGCGTAGTGGAAAAAGTGTGGGGATATCGCTCGGTTGAAAAAACACCGCTTGATTTACAAAAATTCGGTTCGTCCAGGGATTTCGGACTGGCGGCCAAGGGCAGCTTTGACGAAGATAAGGTTTTCAACTATCACATCCAGATTGCCAATGGTAACAGCAACAGCTCGGAAACCAACAAAGGTAAAAAATACATGCTAAGCCTAACGGCAAAAACCAAGGGAGGATTTATTGTAGAAGGATACGTTGATTATGATGAACGGCCCGAACACTCCAGCCGCACGACATTGCAGGGTTTTGCCGCCTACCAGAGCAAAAGTTATCGTTTTGGCCTGCAACTTGCCCAACAGAACAGGCAGGTTAAGGGAGAAGACGACGCACAGTTCAGGATTGCCTCGGCCTTTGCAACAGCAAAATTCACCGAAACCACTTCCGCCTACGCACGAATAGACCGTACTTTTGAGGCAAACTCCTCCGGGGAGAAAATATCTTACATCCCCTTTGATAAAACAGCTCCGTCAACTTTTATCGTTGCCGGGCTGGATTTTACGCCCATTAAAAACGTACACCTGATGCCCAATATCGAAGCCATTACCTACGGGGAAAATGACGCGGGGTTGACGCCTGATTCGGATATCATCCCCAGACTATCATTTTATTTTAAGTTTTAAGTAAAGGGGAACACAATGGACACACCGAAAAAAAACAGCAGAAGAGAATTTTTAACAAAATTTAGCGTGGCCGCCCTGGCGGGGGCCACGCTAAGCCCCTTGTTTTCAAAAGAGCAGGATACGGACAGCGATGCTGTTGAAGTCAGGAATTTTACGGAAAGCATTGAGAGCCTGTTGGGAGGGGATTATACCAATATCAAATTGAAGATGCAGGATGATGTTCGCCGGGCCCTAAAAAAACCCGTCGACCAACGCCGTTGGGGAATGGCTATTGACCTGCGCAAATGCGTGGGGTGCAATGCCTGTACGGTAGCCTGCATCTCCGAAAATGCCCTGCCACCGGGAGTAGTCTACCGCCCTGTTATTAAAGAAGAAATCGGAACCTACCCCAATGTTTCCAAAAGAAACCTTCCCAAACCCTGCATGCACTGTGAGGAGCCTCCCTGTACGGAGGTATGTCCGGTGGGCGCCACCTATAAAAGAAAAGACGGTATCGTTGTGGTGGACTATGAAACCTGTATTGGCTGCCGCTACTGCATGACAGCCTGTCCTTACGAGCACAGAATGTTTGACTTTGGTGAAAAATACGGAGACGGTTTGCCTTTTCCCGCAAAATATGATGAGAGACCATCGTTTGAATATGAAAAAGAGTGGAAACGGGATAAACCCGAAGAATCCCCTATTGGCAATGTGCGGAAATGTACTTTTTGTCTTCACCGCCTGGAAGAAGGCCTGTTGCCACAGTGCCTTACCACATGCATTGCCGGCGCAAATTATTTTGGCGACCTGAACGATCCCGACAGTGTCATCGCAAAAATTGTAAGCCGGCTTAACGTGACGGTTTTGAAAAAAGAAATGGGAACCAAACCTAAAGTGTATTACATCATTTAAAAGGCGGTTAAAATGAAAAAACTCTTCTATGTATTATGGATTATAGGGTTGCTGCTTGGTGGTATCGGCGTATTTCAACGCCTTACGACGGGTCACTTGCTGGCCGGTTACGGCAGCCGTGTTGTTTGGGGATTATGGGTGGCCATGTATATCTATTTCATCGGCCTTTCCGCGGGGGCTTTTCTGCTTTCATCCCTGGTTTATGTGTTTAGGGTAAAAATGTTTGAAAAGGTCGGTAAGCTGGCCCTGGTCACCGCCCTGATAACGCTGGTATGCGCCCTGCTGGCCATTTGGTTTGATCTGGGACATATGTGGCGTGCCTATGAGGTCATTACCCGGCCAAACCTTCCGTCATCCATGATGGCCTGGATGATCTGGTTATATACGGCCTATTTTATTCTTCTGCTTGCTGAAACTTTTTATGCGTTTAAGCTGGAAAACAATAATGATTCCGCCCAAAAAGAAGCGCTTAGCAAAAAATTACGTCTTTTGGGAAGTATAGGTATCCCTCTGGCCATAGCCTTTCACGGCGGCGTCGGCGCTCTTTTTGGCGTGGTATCGTCAAATCCCATGTGGCACAGCGCCTTAACGCCCATCTTCTTTCTGGTTGGCGCCATTGCCTCCGGCAGCGCGCTTTTCACCATGATCGTTGCCTTCTTTTGGGAAGAACGCAACAGTGCTTATTTTGATGAGATGATACAGTTACTGGCAAAGATCGTACTGATATCGGTATTGTTCGATCTCCTATTGGAATGGGCCGAACTTTCCATCGCCTTGTGGATGGGTTCGCCCGAACATACTTTCGGATACAGGGAAATGCTTTTTGGCGAGTATTGGTATGTTTTTTGGATTCTTCACATACTGCTGGGAGTGATGGTGCCTGTATTTTTGTTGGCAACCCGGAAAAAACCTTTTGCCATTGGCCTGGCCTCTTTACTGGTTGTGTTTACCTTTATCGGAGTTCGTCTGAATATTGTTATTCCGGGATTGGTGACGGAAAAAATTCATGGGGAAGCGACAGCCTACATACATCCCAGGCTTTCCTATCACTATTTCCCAAGCTCGATGGAGTGGCTGGTGGCTATTTTTATTGTCTCCGTCGGTATTGGGCTGTTTGTTATAGGCAACCGCTACCTTAAGCTGACTCAACCGAAGCATTCTCTAAATTCATAAAAATGGGATTTTAGATATGAAAAATATAAAAGAAAATACGATTTCCAGGAGAAACTTTGTAAAAAGCGTAGCCCTGGTAGGCGCCGTTTCTGGAGCCTCGTTTTCCGGCTTTAGCATTCTTAATGCCATGACGCCGGAAGAACGGAAAAAATTTGTGTACGAAATTCAAAAGCCTGAGCATGCCATTTACTCGGCCTGCCTTCAGTGTCATAACGCCTGCACCATCAAGGGAAAAACCTACAAGGGCGTTTTGGGTAAAATAGATGGTAACCCCTATGGGCCGCAAACCATGCTGCCTCATATCGATTATAAATCATCATCCACAAGCGCCGCGGCCGTGGATGGCAAGGTTTGCCCCAAGGGACAGGCCGGTATACAAACCGAATATGATCCCTACAGAATAAAAAAAGTGCTTAAAAGAAAAGGGAAGCGTGGCGAAAACAAATGGGAGACCATAGATTTTAATAAGGCCATCGATGAGATTGTCAATGGCGGTAATTTATTTGGCGAGGGCAATGTTAAGGGACTCCGGGATATCCTTGTCCTTAGAGACGCGGCGCTTTCCAAAAAAATGGCTGATGACGCGAAAAAGGTCGGCGAGGGCAAGCTTCCGCTGAATAGCTTTAAGGCCAAATACCGCGCCCATCTGAATAAACTGATCGATCCCGATCATCCCGATCTTGGCCCCAAAAACAATAAGTTTGTTATGATGTGCGGCCGCATTGAGCATGGACGAAAAGAACTGGGCAAGCGCTTTACCCATGGCGCGGCCGGCTCCTCCAACTTTTTTGAACATACCTCCATTTGCGAACAATCACATCACATTGGCTATAAGGAAGTAACCAATCAATGGGTGGTTAAAGACGGCAAGGGAAAATGGACCGGTGGCAAAACCCACCTTAAGCCCGATTTCCTGCATTCGGAATTTGTGATCTTTTTCGGAACCGGCGCCTTTGAGGCAAACTTCGGAAAGACATCCATGGCCCAAAAAGTGACAGATTCCCTGATTGAACGTAACTTTAAAATGGCTGTTGTCGATCCGCGCATGTCCCAGACGGCCGCCAAGGCCAACTGGTGGGTGCCTGTGCGCCCAAGCACGGACGCCGCATTTGCCTGGGGTATGATCCGCTGGATTATTGAGAACGAACGGTTCGATATGAACCATCTGGGCAACAGTAATTATGCCGCGGCCAGGGCCAAAAAGGAAACGACAATAACCGACGCCACCTTATTGGTTAAAATCGAAAACGGTCATCCGGTGGCCTTCCTCCGACCCGACGAGATAGGTATTGGCAAAAAGACTGATTTTGTTACCATGGTCAAGGGTAAGCCGGCTAGCGTGGACCTGCACGGAAGCCGCCCTGTTTATGGTGACCTTCTCACCGATACAACCATCAGGGGCATACGGGTTAAATCGGCCTTTCAGTTGATTGTTGATGAAGCGATGAGCAAGCCGCTGGTGGAGTGGGCGCGCATATGCGGTATCAATGTCAACCTGATCATCGAATTGGCCCGGGAATTTACCTCCCATGGAAAAAAAGCGGGCGTGGAGTTTTACCGCGGTCCGGTTCAACATACCAACGGTTATTACAATGCCGTGTCACTAATCTATCTGAATATGCTTATCGGCAATACCGACTGGCTGGGCGGCATGCAAAAAGGCGGTGGCCACTGGCATGAAGACGGCAGCCATCATGGGGTATTTGATGTAAAGAAAAAAAATCATCCCGGAAAGCTGACATCCTTTGGTCCTCCGGTAACCCGCGAAAAAAGCCGATATGAAAAGACATCCCTTTTCAGGGAGAAAGGTTACCCGGCAAAAAGGAATTGGTATCCTCATTCAGGCAATATCTATCAGGAAGTTCTTGCCTCCGGTGAAGACGGTTACCCGTACGGCATTGATTTCCTGTTCCTTCATAAAGGTACTCCCCTGCTCTCAATGCCGGGCGGCAACAGAGCCATTGAGTATGTCAGCAATCCTAAAAAACTGCCCCTTTTTATTGCCTGTGATATTATCATAGGTGAATCTTCCATGTATGCGGACTATATCTTTCCCGATACCACTTACATGGAAAGATGGGGCACGCCACACACAACGCCGGACGTTGCCCATAAAGCCAGCAAGGTGCGTCAACCCATCGTCCCCTCTCTTACCGATATGGTAACGATTAACGGTGAAAAGATGCCTATAAATCTGGAAGCCGTTTATATAGCTATTGCCGACCGTCTCCGACTGAGCGGATTCGGTGAAAATGCCTTTGATAACGGTCTGGCATTAAAAAGACCGGAAGACTGGTATTTGAAGCTGGTGGCCAATATTGCCGTTGAATCCGGTGGCGTACCGGAGGCTTCCGATAAAGAGATAGAAATATTCACCCGGGCCCGAAGTCACTTTCCAAAGGAGTATTTCAGCCTGCAGCGTTACGTACAGGCCCTGGGCGGCGATGAAAAACTGCTAAAAAAAGTTATCTATGTACTTAATCGCGGCGGACGCTTTGAAGATTATGCCTCGGCCTTTGC
>JALXBH010000203.1 GCA_026991535.1 Calditrichia bacterium
CCGCCTCCCGTTCCAGGCCTATGATCGCGCCCATGGTTCCGGGCCGTTTTTGACCGGCCTCATACATCAGGCGGCTGCGCTGACGCACAAGTTTTAACCCGGCCTCAAAGTCCAGCACGCCGGCCGCCACCAGGGCACTGTATTCCCCCAGGCTGTGTCCGGCCACCGCCACGGGCCGGATGCCCCGTTCTTCCAGCAAGGTGGCCACAATCACGCTATGGACAAAAATGGCGGGCTGCGTTATAAATGTTTTTTTTAACTCTTCCTCGGGTCCCTGAATACATATTTTTTTCAGGTCTGTTTCCATAATATCATTGGCCTGCTCAAAATAGGCCCGGGCCAGTTCAAAGTTTTCCAGAAAATCCACGGCCATACCCACATACTGGGAAGCCTGTCCCGGAAAAACAAAAGCTAAATTCTTTTCACTCATATACCGTCCAGATTCAAATCCATAGTCCACATCTCAGCTTAAGCTATTAAAACAATTCCGCGCCGCAGGTCTGTTTTACGGCTTATCCATCCCCCAGCGCAACAGGGAGCTACCCCATGTAAAACCGCCGCCAAAGGTGGCAAACAAAACAAGATCGCCTTTTTCCAGCTTGCCCTGCTGATAGGCCTCGGAGAGCGCCAGGGGAATGGTGGCGGCTGTTGTGTTGCCGTATTTGTTTATGTTAATCATCACCTTCTCATAGTCTATTCCCAGACGCTTAACCGCGGCGTCGATAATGCGCAGGTTAGCCTGATGGGGTACAAAAAGCGCCAGGTCATCGCCATGAAAACCGTTCTTTTCTAAAATTTTTACCGATACTTCCGCCATTTTGGTTACGGCGAACTTAAACACCTGCTTACCATCCTGATATAAAAAGTGCCAGTCCTGTGTAACGGTCTCCAGACTGGCCGGATAGAGACTTCCTCCGGCTTTCATGCGCAGATATTCCGCGCCGCTGCCATCGGAATGTAAAATAAAGTCCATAATGCCATACTCTTCATCCGGCTCCAGCAAAACCGCCGCCGCCGCGTCGCCAAAAAGAACACAGGTATTCCTGTCCTGATAGTTAACGATGGAACTCATTTTATCCCCGCCAACAACCACAACCTTTTTGTGCATACCCGAGGTGATATACTGCGCCCCGGAAGCCAGGGCATAGAGGAAACCGGAACAGGCGGCCGCCACATCATAAGACCAGGCGTTCTTAGCCCCCACCTTTTCCTGAATCAGGTTTCCGGTACTGGGGAAGAACATATCCGGTGTAACTGTGCCTACAATGATCAAATCAATCTCCTTCGGACTGATCCCCCGTTGTTCGCACAGTCGCTTAACCGCCTCGGCTCCCATATCGGATGTGGCTTTGCCGTCTTCCAGAATCCGTCGTTCGCTGATACCGGTCCGGCTGCGTATCCATTCATCGCTGGTATCGACCATTTTTTCCAGATCGAAGTTCGACAAAATTTTATCCGGCACATAGTGGGCAACGGCACTGATCTTAGCTCGCAGGTTCATTAATCTTTTCCTCAATCATAAGTTGTTGTTCAATATGCTTGTTCACTTCCCTCTGTTTCATCTGCATGGCTACCTTAAGCGCGTTACGAATGGCCAGGGGCGACGATTTACCGTGACATATTATGGAAATACCGTTAACACCCAAAAGGGGTACGCCGCCGTATTCCTCATAGTTAAAACTTTGTTTTAAAGCCCGGAAGGCCGGTTTTACCAGCATGGCGCCAAAATTCTTAAGGATATTCTTACCGATATTGGCGCGAATCTGATTAAGAATAACATGCATAACGCTTTCGGCCATTTTTAAAAGGATGTTGCCGGTAAATCCGTCACATACTATGATGTCCGTTTTGCCCTTAAAGATATCGTACCCTTCCACATTGCCCGTAAAATTGGGCAGTTCCCGGCGTAAAAGCTTATGGGCCTGCACAGTCATCTCATTCCCCTTTGAGGATTCCGAGCCGTTGGACAACAGCCCCACGCTTAAACTTTTCGATTCAAAAACATGGGATACAAAAATTTCGGCCATGATGGCAAACTGAAGCAGATGCTCGGGACGGGCTTCGGCATTGGCGCCCACATCCACCAGATAGACCATGCCGCGTTCCGAAGGCAAAAAGGCGCCAATGGCGGGACGACGCACGTTTTTTATACGTTTCAAATGGACGAAACTGGCGGCCAGCTGCGCGCCGGTGCTTCCGGCGGACACAAAGGCTTCCACCTCGGCATTGGCATGCATCTTCAAACCAACCACCATGGAAGAATTTTTCTTTTTTTTGATAGCCTCGGTCGGCGCCTCGCTCATGCCGATATTTTCCGGCGCGTGAACGATGGGCAAAGACGGGTGGTATTTGGGGGGAATGTGATTCAGCCTTTCCTGAATCTGGGCACGGTCGCCTACAAGAACAACCGTATGACCGGGATTATGTTGCAGGAATTGATAAGCCCCTTCCACGGTATAGCGTGGTCCATGATCCCCTCCCAGGGCATCCAAAGCAATTCGCACGAATAATAAACCTGTATAAGATTAAGCGTTACCCATGCCGTCGATCTTGTCACCTTTGTAATAACCGCAGGAAGGGCATACATGGTGGCTCATCATGCTTTCGCCACAATTGGGGCATTCAGCCAGATTGGAGGCGTTCAGACCGCCCATCCAATGCGCGCGACGATGGTCTCTTTTTGATTTTGAAATTTTACGTTTCGGGTTTGCCATTTTAATTTTCTCCTATTTTAACAATTTTCTTAATTGTGCCCAGCGCGGGTCTTCCGAACCTTCCCGGCAGGTGCAGGCTTCCTTGTTTAAATCGGCGCCGCATCCGGGGCACAGCCCGGCACAATCTTCCTTACATAACATTTTTAGCGGATGATGCAGGATCAATATCTCCTGGATCAACCCTGTCAAATCAATTTCAACCGTATCCGCCGGTAACTGAATCACCTCATCGTCAACGGCGTCCGGTCCTTCGCCAATTTTATAAATTTGTTCATAATACCCGCCATGTTCCCGGCTGAACTCTTCCAGGCAACGGTCGCAGGTGTAATGGCCCGCGGTGCTTAGGTTTATTTTCACCCTGAGTTCCCTGAGAAAACGATCCACCTCCACATCGCACCTGATGGGTTCCGGATAAAATTCATGCCAGCGGGTTTCAAGAAAATCCGGGCTGATTTCTTCAGAGAGATGAGTTAGGCCTTGATTAAGACCGGCAATTAGTATTTTCATTAGAATCGTCGAATATAAAAAACTACCTACTGTAATTCAAATTAAAGCATAAAAAAAGGTCGCCTTTGCAGGCGACCTTATAATCACGCGCAGGCAGGGATTAACCGTTGGCAATCACCTCGGATTCGGCAAAGAAAAATCCGATTTCGCGTTGGGCGTTTTCCGCGGAGTCCGAGGCGTGAATGGTATTACGCCCCTTGCTTTCGGCATAGAGCTTGCGCACGGTGCCCTCTTCCGCTTCGGCGGGATCGGTGGCGCCGATAACCTTACGCAGTTCGGCCACGGCATTTTCCCGCTCCAGCACAAGGGGTACCACGCGGCTCTCGGTCATAAAGTCGACCAGTTCACCATAAAAGGGACGTTCCTTGTGCACTTCATAAAAGGCTCCGGCCACTTCCCGGGTTAATTTTGTCATTTTCATGGCAACGATTTTAAAACCTGCCTTTAACAGCAAATCCAACACATTACCGATATGATTATTTTGAACGCAATCCGGTTTAAGAATCGCCAATGTTCTCTCGCTCACTTCTTCTCCTTTTATTTTTTAAGTACAGATTCCATCGTTCTTCCAATATCGGCGGGACTTTTACACACATGGATGCCGGCCGCTTCCATGGCCGCCATCTTATCCTTTGCCGTGCCCTGCCCACCGCTGATAATGGCCCCGGCGTGGCCCATGCGCCGTCCCGGAGGAGCGGTCTGCCCGGCAATAAAGCCCACAACGGGCTTTTTAAAATTCTCTTTAATCCATTCGGCCGCTTCTTCCTCGGCGCTGCCGCCAATTTCACCGATCATAACCACGGCATGGGTATCGTCATCTTCGTTAAACAACTTCAAGGCGTCAATAAAACGGGTGCCGATAACCGGATCGCCTCCGATACCGATACAGGTGGACTGACCGATACCCCGTGCCGTGAGCTGTCCAACCGCTTCGTAGGTCAGCGTACCGGAGCGGCTGATAACGCCCACATGGCCTTCCTTGTGGATAAAGGCGGGCATGATACCCATCTTACCGATACCCGGGGAGATGACGCCCGGACAGTTCGGCCCCACCAGGTGGGTGTTTTTATCCTTAAGATAGTCGTATACGGCAACCATATCCCCGGCGGGGATCCCTTCCGTAATGCAAACAATCAATTCCAAACCGGCCTCGGCCGCTTCCATAATGGCGTCCGCGGCAAAAGGCGGGGGTACAAAAATCACCGAGGCGTTGGCGCCGGTGGCTTCTACCGCCTCGCGAACGGTGTTAAACACCGGTACGCTGCCGTTAAAGGTTTGCCCGCCCTTTCCGGGGGTTACGCCCGCAACCAGTTGGGTATTATACTCCATCATCTGTCCGGCATGAAAAGAGCCTTCCGAACCGGTAATGCCCTGAACCAGGACTTTTGTATTTTTATTTAAAAGTACACTCATTTTTTTCTCCTCGATTTTCGCTATTTAATAGCGCCAACTACTTTTTCAGCAGCGTCTTCTATGGTACTGGCAACAATAAAATCCATACCGGATTCTTTAAGAAGCACACTGGCCTCTTTGGCATTGGTACCTTCGAGGCGTACCACTACCGGAACGTTGACGTCTATGGTTTTGACCGCTTCTATTACACCCCGGGCCACGCGGTCACAGCGTACGATACCGCCGAAAATATTAATTAAAATAGCCTTTACATTGGGGTCGCCCAGAATGATCTTAAAACCATTACGCACGGTTTCCACATTGGCGCCGCCGCCCACATCCAAAAAGTTTGCCGGTTCGCCCCCGGCCAGCTTAATGATGTCCATGGTACCCATGGCCAGGCCCGCGCCATTTACCATGCAGCCTACGTTGCCATCCAGCTTGATATAATTCAGGTTATATTTAGAGGCTTCCACTTCCAACGGGTCTTCCTCCTCCAGATCGCGCATTTCGGCAATCTCGGGATGGCGGTATAGAGCGCTGTCATCAAAATTGATTTTGGCGTCCAGAGCCAAAACATCGCCATCGCCGGTTACAACCAGGGGGTTAATTTCCGCCAGGGAGCAGTCGTTGGCCATAAAGGCCTTATACAAGGCCATCATAAACTTTACGGCCTTGCCCACCTGCTTGCCTTCCAGCCCAAGCCCAAAGGCCAGTTGACGGGCCTGAAAGGGCTGCAGGCCCACGCCGGGATCAATCCATACCTTTAATATTTTTTCCGGGGTTTCCGCGGCAACTTTTTCAATTTCCACGCCGCCCTCGGTACTGGCCATCATAACAAACTGCGAAGAGCCACGATCCAGCACCATGCCCAGATAGAGTTCGCGCTTAATATCCACGCCCTGTTCCACCAAAAGCTTGTGTACCACCTTGCCCTGGGGCCCTGTTTGGTGCGTCACCAGGTTCATGCCCAGTATCTGCCCGGCCAGTTCCTTAACTTCCGCCTTTGTTTTGGCGATTTTAACACCGCCGCCCTTGCCGCGTCCACCGGCATGGATTTGCGCTTTTACCACGCATACTTCCGTTGGCAATTTTGCCGCTGCTTCCACGGCCTCTTCCACTGAAAAAGCCGGATACCCTTCCGGTACCGGTACATTGTACTTTTTCAAAATGCCTTTAGCCTGATATTCATGAATATTCATAAGGCTCTCCTAAATTGATATGTTTATGGGTATCCCCTATTTCGGTAATCACCCTTTAATTGTTAGTTTAACCAAGCGTTTAAAAAGCTATCCCTCACTTCAGGGATGGATTCGCGTTCCTGTTTTGCCCTCAAGGGCCTGAACGGCATTCTCGATGGAGGAGATGATCACCTCCCGGCCGCCGCCGTTTAAAAATTGTATGGCCGCCTCAATTTTGGGGCCCATGCTGCCCTTGGGAAACTCTCCCGCATCAAGATAGCGCCGGGCTTCGCTGACGGACAGGCGATCCAACTCCTTTTGCTCCGGTGTGCCGAAATTAACAGCCACCTTATCCACGCCGGTTAAAATCATCAGTACATCCGCGCCAACCTGATTGCCAAGCAGGGCCGAAGCCAGGTCTTTGTCGATAACGGCATCCACGCCTTCCAGCCAGCCGCGTTCATCGCGATACACCGGTATGCCGCCGCCACCGGCGGCAACCACAATGCCGCCCGCTTCCAGCAATACCTTTATCACGTTTTTTTCTACAATTTCCCGGGGCGCCGGCGATGGCACCACCCGCCGGTAACCGCGTCCCTTGTCTTCCTTCATCAGCCAGCCGCGGCTCTTCTCCAGTTCCGCCACCTCTTCTTTTTTATAAAACGGTCCCACAAACTTGGAGGGCTCCCGTATCGAAGGATCGTCCGGGTCTACCACAACCTGGGTCAAAACCGTGGTCACTTCGCGTTGCAATCCGGCGTCGTTCAACTTGTTCTGCAGACATTGTTCTATCATATAGCCCATGCCGCCTTCCAGATCGGCAACAATCACGCCCAGGGGCAGCGGCGGTACCAGACCCCGTGTTTCTTCCACGCGTATCAGCGCATTGCCTACCTGCGGACCGTTTCCGTGGGTTATGATTACCCTGTGGCCCAGGCTGATAAGATGAACAACGCCGGCCAGACTGCGCCGTGTGTTTTCAAACTGTTCATGGATATTGCCTTCCTCAAACTCCCGGGTTATGGCGTTGCCGCCCAGGGCAACCACATAGGTTTTTTCCGACACTTTCAACTCCATATTGGAAATACTAAAGACTTAAAAGTTACGACTTTGATTTTTCTAAATCAACCATCTTTTACGGCCTGCAAAAACGGATAACTTATTGTTTATGGACAACTTACAACGTTGCTGCCCGGGGAGCGTCCAAAAAAAGCACAACCGGCCTTCCCGGGAGGCTTTCGCATCTCAGCGCTTAATCACGACCTGTCCGTCTTCGATCTTAATATCGGCAAAGGAGAGTTTTTGAAAGATATCGCGCCCCAGCGCCAGGCGGGCGTCATCCATAAGATCATTTAGCTTCCGGCTCCAGCCGCCTATGCGCAACTCGGACTCATCGCTAAAGGCTACCATCCCGCCCCGCTTTTCCGGCAAGCCGCTTACGGAAAAATAAACTTCGTCCAACATATCTTCCGGCACAAAAGAGGTTACCGTGGTTAAGGCCTTGCGCAGCCGGGCCGGTAGCTTCAGTTCGCGCACCTTTCTTAAATCCACGACAGCGGACATACGCACCCCTTGCGGATCGATATCAACCTTGTAGCTTCGAATCAACTGATCGACGGGAAAGGGACTTTTTCGGGCGATGGCGGCAAAGGTGACTTTTTCAATATCATCCGCCGACACGGTGGTCCGGCCATTGCTCTTCAGCTCGCGGGACATGCGTTTTTTTATGCGACGGGCCTCCTGACGGAAATCGGCCGCCGGTACCGGTCGCATCTCCATGATATCCGGCGGTTGATAGCTGACAACATGGTCCACATAAAACCAGGCGCCGACGGCCAACAGGGCCAGCGCGGCCAGAATCGATAAAAATATCTTCATGGGGGATTATCCGTTTTCGATGAGGGTTTGGCAAATTTCCCTGTAAATGACATCGGCGTCGCTACGATTGACCGCGCAACTGCCGGCCGAAAGACGCCCGCTGCCGCCGTAACGGCTCATAAGCTCGCCCACATCGGTGCGACAGGTTTTATTAAATATATTATGTCCGCAAAAAATAACGCTCTGATCGGAACCGCGAACATTAAAGATGCTTAGCGACACATTCTGTTGCGGAAAAAGCGTATAGATAAGGTAACGGTTGCCGTTAGGGAAATAGTCATACTCCCGTGTATCGGTCAGTATGACATTCTGCTCCGTATGGGAGCTTTCACGCAGGGCGTTTATAAATATCTTATGCTCGGAGCGTACATGCTCAATGCGGCTTTGTACCTCGTCCATCATCAGGATGGTGCTCAGGGAATAGGTTTTAATCCACTCGATCAGATCGGTGAAATATTCCTGAAAATCGCCCAGACGGCCGTTGGGGTCATAGGCATGCAGGGTGCGTTCTATAATAAACCACTTATGCGGATTTTTAATGTCCTCAAGGCTCAGCTGGGCCGAGTCGATCTTATCGGCCACATGGACAATCTTTTCAAAGCGCTCCAGTTCGCTTATCTCATTAAGATAGTAGTCATAAACCACGCGGGAGCAGCTGGGGGCTACTTTAAAGGCGCCCTTAAAGTTTATTTTCCCGGCAAGTTTCACTTCGTTTATATGATGATCAAACCACAGACCGCAGTCCGAATGATAGGGCAGGTTGGCAATCACATCATTTTTGGATATGGGAAATACATTTTCCTGAATTTCATGGGGTTTCGCAAGAAGGAAGGAATCTATATCCAGGGCAATAGTCAAAATAACGCCACAAACCAGCCCGTCAAAATCCCCTCGCGTAACTAATCTCATTTACATTACTCCAGACAGATGCATCGTTAGCTTATTTCGGTTGATCGCAAAATTTAATTAGATTTATGTGAATCTAAGTGTGATATCGAACATTAAACGGACAATAGGCTATTTTTTATGCTTCAGATAGCCATGATCCGCGACATATCGGGCCAGAATAGCCAGCGTATCGCCCCGGATATAGCGGAAGGCAGGCATGCGCCAGTTTCCCTCCCGGATTTCCCTTTGCACATCCTCCTCATCCATATACTTATCAAAGGCGGGATACAACACCCCCTTGCCCTCGCCGCTCCTGCCGTGGCATTCCATGCAGGCCTGGCGGTAAATAACGGCAGGGTCTTTGGTTTGCGGCCTGTAGTATCCGTTGCCTCCACCAAAAAAAAGATAAAGGCTGCTGCCCGCCGCCGTGGCCAGTATGACGGCAAAGGGCAACCACTTAGTTAGCTTGCGCATGGTTGCCTGTTTTCCTTTCCGATGTTTGTTTATAATATTGCAGGGCGATTGAGGCCCAGGCTCCTTTTTGAATAAGACGGTCGCGCAGGGAAAAGATGCCTCCCCTGGCCCGTCCGGCCTTTTTTATAAGCTGATGGGGCGAATCCATCCTGTATACGTTGACGCGCGGCAAAAACAGCGGCGAGAGCCTGCCGTTGACCAACACGGCCGCGCTTTGCCCCACGGCATAGCGGTAATGCTGCGAGGCGGCGCTTACCACCCGGGCATTATATTTGCCAAAAGGATAGCTGAGCGAAATCACCGTATCACCGATCCACCGGCTTAGCTGCTCCTTGCTGGCGGTCAGTTCATATTCCAGACGGCGATCATCCAAAAAGCCGGGATAGAGATGATGCACCATATGCGAACCGATTTCCATGCCCCGGCGGTGGCACTCCAAAATGTGCGCTTTATCCATGTGGCGGTAGCGGTGGTCGCCCCATTGCACATCCCAGTCGTTTTCATATCCGGCAAAAGCGGTGGGAATAAAAACCACGGCCTTAAGGCCCAGCTCCAGCAACAGGGGCAGGGCCTGTGTGTAAAAGGATTCATAACCGTCATCGAAGGTAATGATAACGGGATTGGACGGAAGATCCTCTCCGCGGTCCAGTTCTTTAAAGGTTACGGTTTGATAGCCGTGTTCTTTCAGCAGGTGCAGGTCTTCCTTAAAATCCGATATTTTGCGGGAGGTAACGCCAAAATCAGGCCGGTCATCTATTTTGTGATAGGCCAGAATGGGTATCAACGGCTTTTGCATGGATTTACAGCTTTAACTCCAACAAATCGAAGATGTTATAAAAAGCGGTGTCAAAGCGGTTGGAGATAACCCGATTGGTGACCTTGCCCTTGTAGGAAGCCAGGGCCGAAAGCAGTTCGGGTGAGCTGTCCATAGCCGCCGAGAAGCCTTCCCGGGCCAGTTTGGCAACATAGGGCAGGATCGTGCGCGCATAAACGCGCGTGGCCGTTTTGGGGATGGTGGCCGAAATATTAGGCACGCCATAATGGATGACGCCCTGTGAAACAAAAGTAGGCTGACTAAGGCTGGTTACATGGGATGTTTCCACAATGGGCGAATGTTCAACAGACAAATCGATAATAACGCTTCCGGCTTCCATGCCGGCCACTTGTTCGGCGCTGATGCGCAATTCGGGCAGATTGGATTTTACGGCTTGCACGGCCACAATCATCACATCGGTTTGGGGCAACAGTTCATCCAGCCGCTTTTTGGAAAACATTTCCACGGTTAAACCGTCTTTTTCCAGAATCATGGCCTCTTCATTGAGGTCCTTCACGCTTAGCAGAGTTACATCAGCGCCCGTTTGCCAGGCCTGTACCGCGGCCACCTTGCCCACCAGACCCGACCCCACAACGATAACGCGCGCCGGCACCACTCCGCTGACGCCGGAAAGCAGGATACCCTTGCCCCCCTGGCTTACCGTAAGCAGATTAGCCGCCACATGCACGGCCAGACGCCCGGCAATTTCCGATATAGCTTTTAGGATAAGATGCTCGCCCTGATCGTTGGTCAGCAGTTCCGCCGAAAAAAAGATGGCTTTTGTTTTTAGCAGTTGTAACAGGCGTTCCGGATGCTGGTAGAGGTTGATAAAGGAAAAGAAGATTTGATCCTCGCGCGTCAACTCGCACTCATCGGGAGAGAGGGGCTGCACCTTAAGGATAATATCGGCCTTGCGGAAAACCTTTTCCGCGGAAGGTACAATGGTGGCGCCCGCCTGGGCATAGGCCTCGTCCCCGTAGCCCGAGGGTTCTCCCGCGTCGCGTTCCACAAATACGGGAATCTGCTGTTCCACCAGCGCGGCCACGCCCTCCGGGCACAGGCTGACACGCCGCTCAAAATTCTTTATTTCCTTAATAACGCCAACGGATTTCATGCTGCTCGTTTCTTTCCTTAGGCCACGGCCTAAAAGCTACTGAAGTTTTGTAACAATCCATTCTTCAAAATTAAAATAGGCGCGCGCGGCCTCTTCTATTTCCGGCAAGGCTATTTCTCCGATGCGCCGGTATATCTCTTCCGGCTCATAGGGCTTGTCAAAAAAGATTTGGTGTTTGGCCAGTCTCACCATTCGGTTATAGGTACTTTCCAGGCTTAGCATAAGCCGGCCGCGCATTTGGCGCTTAACCCTCTCAAGCGTATCTCGGTCTATCCCCCGCCGCACTAAACATTCTAATTCGCTTTTTAACAGATCCAGCGCCTTGCCGCTTTTACCACCGTCGGTTCCCAAATATATGGAAAATAATCCCGTATCGGATAAAAATTCGGGAAAACTGTAAACGCTGTAAACCATGGCATTTTCCTCGCGCATCAACTGAAACAGCCGCGAACTCATCCCCGCTCCCAAATACACATGCAGGGCCTGCAGGGCGAATCTCTGTTCATCGGTGGCGGAACAGACCGCCGTTCCGCAACAGATATGCGCCTGGCTAAATCCGCTGTTATGTTCAAAACGGCCTCCCCGGGCCATGGCCGCGCCCTCGGGCGCGCCGGCGGCGCCATGCGGCCTAAGTCCTTCAAAATGGCGTTCCACACTTTCATGCAAACGGCGATGATCCACCCGGCCTGCGGCGGCCACCACCATTTTGTCCGCCGTGTAATGCTGCCGCCAAAAGTCCATTAAGCCCTCCGCGGTATGTTCGGAAACGCTCTCGCGGCTGCCCAGAATGGGATGCCCCAGACTCTGATCCGGGAAAAGATGTTCCTGAAACAGATCCACCACATATTCGTCGGGTGTATCCTCAACGGCGGCAATTTCCTCCAGGATAACTTCGCGCTCGCTCTGAATATCTTCCCCGGCAAAGCGGGAAGCGGTCAACATATCGGCCAGCACTTCCAGGGAGGGTTCCAGCGCGGAATGGGGGGTTTGAATATAAAAGCAGGTTTCCTCGCGGGAGGTAAAGGCGTTCAGATTGGCGCCATATTGTTCCAGGGCCAGCGCGATGTGCCGCCCCTCGCGTTTTTGTGTGCCCTTAAACAGCATATGCTCAATAAAATGGGCCATGCCCCGTTGATGGGGCTGTTCAAAACGGCTGCCCGTTTTTACCCAGATGCCGAGGGTAACACTCTGATAAAAAGACAAGGCATTACTTACTACGGTAATGCCTTGCTTTGTTTTACTTTTGGTATACACAATATCAGCCGGAAAAAGTCCTTGTCTATTCCGAAGCCTGATCTTGCTTCTTTTTTTCCTCGCGCATCAGGTACATTTTGCGGCTGAGGGCAATTTTACCGTCGGGGGCAATATTTTTCACCACGATATCGATAAAGTCGCCTTCCTTGCAAATATCCGTCACCTTGTTGGTCCGGGCCAGATCCAGCTCGGAAATATGTACCATGCCTTCCTTGCCCGGCAGGAATTCAACAAAGGCGCCAAAATCCTTAACACGCTTCACCTTACCCTTGTAGGCCTTGCCCAGTTCGGGTTCTTCAAGAAGCTTGTCGATCATGCCACGCGCCTTGTTGGCGCTTTCGCCGTCAACCGCGGCAATACGCACCGTGCCATCTTCCTCGATATCGATGGTAACGCCGGTCTCTTCTATGATGTGGCGAATGGTTTTACCACCCGGCCCGATAACCATACCGATTTTATCCACCTTAATCTTAAACTCGTAGATTTTCGGCGCATAGGGGCTGATATCTTCCCGGGGCTCGCTGATGGCCTTGTCCATCTCATCCATAATGTGCAAACGGCCGACCCGGGCCTGTTCCAGTGCCTGCTCCATAATATCCCGCGAGATACCGTCTATTTTGATATCCATCTGAACGGCGTTGATTCCATTACGTGTGCCGGCCACTTTAAAATCCATATCACCGAGGTGATCCTCGTCGCCCAGAATGTCCGAAAGCACCGCGATCTTATCGCCTTCCTTAACCAGACCCATGGCGATACCGGCAACGGCATTGCTTACGGGCACCCCGGCGTCCATCAGGGCCATGGAACCGGAACATACGGTGGCCATGGAAGAGGAACCGTTGGACTCCAGCACCTCGGAAACGATGCGGATGGTATAGGGAAAACTGCCGTCCTTGGGCAGGATGGGTCGCAGGGCGCGTTCCGCCAGGTTGCCATGCCCCACTTCGCGGCGGCTTACCCCGCGGATAGGCTTGGCCTCGCCCGTGCAAAACGGTGGAAAATTGTAGTGCAACATATAATCTTTTTTAGACTCGCCCTCGATGGCGTCCACAATCTGCTCATCGGAACCGGTACCCAGGGTAACCACGCCCAGCGATTGTGTCTGGCCGCGCGTAAAAAGCGCGGAGCCGTGAGCGCGGGGCAATATGCCCGTTTCGCAACTGATGGGACGGATATCCGTCAGGCCGCGACCATCCAGGCGCTTGCCTTCCTCGATGATCATCTTGCGCACTTCATCTTTTTCGATGTCATGCATAATTTCGCGGATATCATCCTCGCACTCGGGGAACTCTTCCTCAAGTGCTTCCATAACCGTGGCATTGGCCGCTTTCAGCGCGGCACGGCGTTCCTTCTTTTCCGTAAGGCGGATGGCGTCGGTTATCAGGGTTTTGCCCAGTTCCGTCACCCGTTCTTCCAAACCCTCGGCGTATGTTTTTTCTTCAACATCGCGCATGGGCACATTGGCTTCCTGCTTCATTTCCAGGATTACGCCCACCAGCTTTTTAATGGCCTCGTGAGCGGTGGTGATGGCTTCCAGCAAATCCTTCTCGGAAACCTCTTTGGCCTCGCCTTCCACCATCATGATCGATTCCGCGGAACCGGCCACGATCAGTTCGATATCGGCACGCTCCACCTCTGCCAGGGAAGGAAAGAGAACAAAGGCGCCGTCCACCCGGGCTATGCGCACCGTGGCGATGGGGCCGAAAAAGGGAATATCCGATATGGAAAGGGCCGCCGAGGCGCCCAGACCGGCTAATACATCAGCATCGTTTTCATTATCCATGGAAAGAACCATGGCCATGATTTGCGTTTCGTTACGGTAGTGCGGCGGAAACAGCGGACGAATAGGACGGTCGATTACACGGGCGGAAAGGATTTCCTTTTCCGTGGGGCGTCCCTCGCGCTTAAAAAACCCGCCGGGAATGCGGCCCGTGGAATAAAATTTTTCCCGGTAATCGACGCTCAGCGGGAAAAAGCCGGGGTCGCGCATCGACTCTTCGGCGGACACCGCCGTTACCAATACAACGGTTTCGTTAAGGGTTACCGTTACCGCGCCATGCGCCTGTTTGGCCAGCTTGCCACTTTCCAGGCGGATGGTCTTACCACCTATCTCTATACTTTTTTGAATCATTTATCCTCCAAGTGGACCACGGCTTAGCGACGCAGACCCAGTTCTTTGATCACATTACGATAGCGCATAATATCCACTTTAGTCAAATAACGCAACAAACGGCGGCGTTGCCCGACCAGCTTCAACAAACCACGACGGGAATGATGATCTTTTTTATGTGTTTTGAGATGTTCGGTTAAATATTTGATACGCTCGGTCAACAGGGCGATCTGAACCTCGGTTTTACCGGTATCATTTTCATTATCGCCAAATTTTTGAATAAGCTCTTTCATTTTATCTTCTGATAAAGCCATTATTCCTCCAAAATTATAAGATTAAACTCTGCTTTTTGTCTATGTTAAGTTGTTCGATGAGCGCCTCTTTCGAAGCGAATTTCTTTTCGTCACGCAAACGTTTTTTAAAACGAATGGTCAGGGTATCTCCATATATCGTTTCGTTAAAGTTTAGGATATGCACCTCCAGAGCGAAGGCATTTTTATTAAATGTGGGGCGATATCCTATATTCATCATTCCCTTAAATATCCGGTTTTTATGGACAACATCCACGGCATAAACGCCTTCACGGGGGA
>JALXBH010000204.1 GCA_026991535.1 Calditrichia bacterium
CCCAGACTGCTATCCAGCCGGGCGATGGCCCGTGTTACCTCATCGCTTTGCGGGCCGAAGTCATGCCCGGCGTCATCGGTATCGCTAAAGTACAGGGAAATAAAACGCGGACGTTCGGCCGGCGGCCTTTGCAGGTGAGCCATCACCCTGGCGATCCGTGAATCATGGGGCATATAATGATCGTAAAACTCAAAATAGTCCGGCCGTCGCCCGGCATCGTCCACTTCCGTGCCCACCCAGAAAACGCTGGCGGTTTTTAGCCCGTTTTTGCGCGCCGTTACCCATACCGGCTCACCGCGATACCAGTCCGTGGAAAAGAGGGCGTTTTTATATGGGCGTTTTGTGGAAAATCGTTTTCCATTAGCCGGATCGGTAAACCGGTTAAAAAGTATGCCGTGATGCGCGGGATACATGCCGGTTACCAGGCTGTAATGATTGGGAAAGGTCTTTGAGGGGAACACCGGTTGCAGCGATTCGGCCCGTACTCCGTGTTCCTCCATATAGCGCAAGGCGGGGAAATCACCCCGGTCCGGATAGTCCCAGCGAAAACCGTCCCAGGAGATGAGTAAGATATACGGCCGGGCCAGGGCCAGGCTGCCCAGCAGAAGAAGAGACCATAAGAGCCGTTTCATTGCTTTGTCCTTGTATTATAGATCATCTGTCCCGTCAGAGAGTTTTTGTTTCAGCTTAGCGGCCTCATAAAATCACTTACCTTAATAAAAGTATAACCGCGCTTTTTTAATTCCAGAATCAGAGCTTCCAGACTTTCGTAGGGGAAGTCCTTTTTTCGTTCGCTGCCCAGATGCATCAGAATAATTTTCCCGGAAAGCCCCTTGCGTTCTTCCAGGTCGAGGAAATGTCTTTTAATCTGTTCCGCGCTACGGTAAAGCGTGGAGGAAGGATCACGCACCCAATCCCAGGAGTCGCAGCGGGCCGACCAGCCGATATGCCGAAAACCCAGTTCCGCCGCCCACCCAAGTATTTGCGGATTGATTTCGCCGAATGGCGCCCTCCAGTAGGGCTTTAATTTTTGTTCAAAGCGGGCGCTGAAAATACTGTCCGTTCGCGCCAACTGGGACTTAAAGCGTTGCTCGGTCATCGTGACCCGCGTTTCGTTGCTGCCGTCCAGTTCCAGCCGGGTAGCGTGGGGATGGTTATAGGTATGGTTGGCTATTTCGTGGCCGTCGGCCACCATGCGCCTAACCAGGCCGGGAAAGTTTTCCATAAAACGCCCGGTTAAAAAGAGCGTGCAGCGGATATTGTTCTTTTTCAGAATATCAAGAATTTCCACCGTGCCCTTATTGCTGGAGCCGCCGTCAAAGGTGAGGGCCACCCTTTTCCCGGAAGTTTTAAAGTAATGCACCGAACGGCGGAGCTTCTGCAGACGGGCGCTGTTATACCAAACCGTAAAGGAGTCTACCAGATAAGGTGTTCCGGAGGCGGTCAAAGCCCACACCGCCACCCGGTTATTCCCCGGCTTTAGTTGCAGGGGGTTCAGGGTAAGCATGTCATCCGGGCGGCTGACCACCGATTGTACCAGGCTTCCGTTATGAACAACGTTCAGCGACTGATTTTCCCGGCCGCGGATAACAAGTTGCAAACGGCCGGTGAGTCCGCTTCGCAGGGAATCGATATGCCATCCCTCTCCCGTATAGGTGGAGTCGGCCCGGGTAAGCGCCTTTTCTCCGCCCGGATCCTGCTTTTGCGCGGGGAAAAAGAACAGAAACATAAGAAGATTGCTTAACAGAATGAACAATCCCAGCCATAGCAGTTCGCGTGTCGGTTTATACCGCGCCCATAAATCGCCCAATAACCATAAATTGGCGTGCTTCAGGCTGCAAAAAAAATGATGGTAACGCTTCTGTTGGCATTCGGTGCAAATGGGCGCCTTGCAATAGTAGCATTTACGGGCTGTAAATTTTTGCGGATGATTGATGCAGGCTTCTTTTGAGCGGGCCACGGATATTCCCAGAATATGACACTTAGGATTTAACGGCCCACAAGATAAAAAGGAAAGCTGTTTGGCGCTAATTTAAATATTTGCCCGGCGCGGCGTGTTAACCTTTAGGAACATAATTATTACAATTTTAATTGAATTTATATCTTAGATTATCGACCATAGAGACGTGTCACGATTTAACCCAATCCCAAACTGATGAAACGAACCTTCTTACTGCTGTTTATGCTCTCCGGTCTTCTTATGGCGCAAAGCTATTACTTTGGGCGCAATAAGGTGCAATATACCCGTTTTGACTGGCAGGTGATGAAGACCAGCCACTTTGATATCTACTACTATCCCGAGATGGAAGACATCGCGCGCAAGGGGGCGGCCTTTGCCGAGGAGGCCTTCCGCGAATTGCAGCCCAGGTTCAACCACTATATCAACCGGCGTATTCCGCTTATCTTTTACAGCACGCATCTGCATTTTCAGCAAACCAATATTACGCCGGGGTTCATTCCCGAGGGCGTGGGCGGTTTTTTTGAATTTATAAAAGGACGGGTGGTTATCCCCAGCAATGGCAACCTCTCCAAATTCCGCCATGTTATCCGCCATGAACTGGTTCACGTGTTTATGCATGGCAAGGTACGCGGCAGCCTGCGCGATCACCGCCTGGTGGACGGCCCCTTCCCTCCCCTGTGGTTCACCGAGGGGCTGGCCGAGTTTTGGTCCACACGCTGGGACGCCCAGGGTGAAATGATCATCAAAGACGCCGTGCTTAACAATTACGAGTTGGGGCTTAAAAACATCTATGTGGTCAACGGCACCTTTTCCATGTATAAGATCGGCCAGCATGTTCTAATGTATATTCGCGATCATTTCGGCGAGGATAAAATCCAGCAAATACTAAACGTCCTCTGGAAGCATGAATCCTTTGAGGACGCTTTTAAGGAAGTGCTGGGCATGGACTACGCCGCTTTTGACCGCCGCTATCTGTACGCTCTGAAAAAAAAGTATTACCCGCTGATGGCCGACCATGACTTTAACAGCCAAACCAGCCGCGCGGTGGAGGAGACCGGCTATAATTTTAAGCCGGTGTATTACAGGCACGGCGACGACGAGGCCGTGGTCTTTGTCGGCAACCACTCCGGTTATTCCTCTATTTTCCTCAAGCCGTTAAATGCGCAAGACGAAAAAGACGCCGAAACCGAGGTGTTGATAAAGGGAGAGGCCACCTCGGACTTTGAATCCTTTCATATTTTCGATTCACGGATTTCAATCAACAAAGACGGCGTGCTGGCCTTTTCCTCCAAAAGCGGCGGCAGCGACGTCCTTTATCTGTACGACATACCCGGACGGCGCGTTATACAAAAAATAGCGCCGGATAAAGAGAGACAGTGGCAGCTGGTGGGTATATATTCGCCCTCCTGGTCCGCCGACGGACGACGTCTCGTTTTTAGCGGCCTCTCCTCTTTGGGCTATAAAGACCTGTATCTCTATGATCTGAACACAAGAGTGCTGAAAAACCTGACCCGCGATATTTATGATGACTTCGACCCCGTTTTTACGCCGGACGGGCGCATTATTTTCGCGTCGGATCGCGGTGCCTACGGCGACGAGGGCTACAGCAACCTGTTTATCTGCGACAGCAGCGGTGCGCGGATACGCTACCTCACCTTTGGCCGCCAGCGCGACACCGCCCCGGCCATCAGCGCCGACGGACGGCTGCTGGCCTTTACTTCCGATCGACAACAGACCAACAACCTGTTCCTGATCCGCGATCCGCTAAAGGATAAAAAACATGAGCTTCAGCAACTGACCCACGCCATCGGCACCATTTTTGATCCGGCCTGGACCCCCGACGGCGACCTGTTGTTTTCCACCTTTGAGGGACGCCGCTTTCAGATACGCCTTTATGAGGATGTATTGCGCAAAATGGAAACACTTCCGACGCAGAGTGTTGTTATGAAACCGGGCCGCGCCGACGGCTGGACCTTCCCCGGCATAGACAGCTCCGGCGTTCAGGCCAATCAGCCCTACATCCGGGAGTATACCCTGGATGTCGCCCAGTCCCAGGTTTCGCAGGACCCCATCTTCGGCACCACCGGCGGAGCCGCCTTCGCCTTTTCCGATATCATGAGCAATGACCAGTACACCATTCTGGTCTATAACAACGCCCGCACCTCGTCTGATTTTTTGCGCAGCTTTAACTTTGCCGTCAACCATATTTCCCTGGAAAAAAAGGTCAACTATGCCGTGGGCCTTTTTCGCTTTGCCGGACAGTATTTTAACCCGCAGGACGCTTTTTATTTTGAAGACCGCTCGGGAGCCAGTTTTGCCATCTCCTATCCTCTTTCCCAGTTTTCACGCATCGCCTTTTCCCACAGCCTCAGCTACTCGGATAAAACATGGGCCTTTGGGCGCAGGCGTTTTGCCTGGCTGAATGCCTCATTTTTATCCTTTGTGCATGACAACGCCATTTGGCTGCCCACGGGGCCCATCGAAGGCTGGCGCTTTAACCTTTCCATCGGTAACACCTACGACTTTGCCTTTAACAATGTAAACTATATGACCGGCCTGCTGGATTTTCGCTATTACCAAAGGTTGAGTCTGCGCAGCACCTATGCTGTCCGCGTTTATTCTCTGTTTAACGAGGGCAAGGAGGCGCGGCAGTTCTATTTTGGCGGCAGTTGGGACTTGCGGGGCGTCCCCCGCTGGTCCCTGCACGGGCAACGCATCTTTTTGCTCAGCCAGGAGCTGCGTTTTCCTCTGATTGACGGCATTGGCATAAACACGCCCTTCCTTTCCCTGGGCTTCACCTCCATCCGCGGCGCCCTGTTTGTGGATGCCGGCAATGCCTGGAACGGCCGTCTGGAAAAAATACGCGGCAGCTACGGTTTTGGCGCGCGCCTGCCGCTCGGTTTTTTGGTCTTACGCTGGGATATCGGTAAAAGAACCGATTTCCGGGACTTTGACCAGGGCAACTTTACCCAATTTTTCTTCGGATGGGATTTTTAATGAAGTATCTTGTGCTGATTATTCTTACGTTGCTGGCTTTCTCCTGCGCCCGGCCCCGCCTGAACCGGGCGCCGGCCATGCCGCCCGTAGCCCGGGAAACACCCGCCATGCTTAAGGGGTTTAGCGCCCTACTAGAAGGGCGAAGCCTGGAGATCGGCCACAACGCCATTCCCCGCCTGCTCCGGCGGGATAATCTGTTGTTTTACATTACCCTGGACGGCTATTACTATCAGGTGAACCTGAACACTCTGGAAAGCGAGGGCGATATCAGGATTAACGAAGGTATCCGGGGAACGCCGGTCATGAATTATCCGCTGCTCTTTTTTTCCACGGCCCGGGGCAACGAGGGCATGCCCGTTTATGACCTGAAGCGCGCCAGGGTTATCCGCGAAGAGGCGTTGGGACAAAGCGTCTCTTCCATGCTGTTGGCCGGCGACCGCCTGATGCACTGTGCCGCCGACGGACGTATAACCGCCCTGACGACGCCTTCCCTGAAAACCGCCTGGTCCGTGGAGCTGGGTCAGGATATTGTTAGCGACGCCCTTATTGAGGGGAAGAATCTTATTGTCGGCGGCCGGGACGGACGGCTGGCCAGCTATCGTCTGCGGGACGGCCAGCTTAACTGGAGCATCGATTTGCCCGACGCGTTTTACACCGCCCCCGTCCTTTCGCAAAAGGCTCTCTACTGGGCCGCATACAGCGGCACGGTTTACCGGGTCAACACGGGTACGGGAGAAAAGGAGCAAACCCTTCCCGGTTCCGTGCCGGTCTACCAGTCGCCGGCGGTTAACGATTCGCTTCTGTTTGTGCCCTATGGCGACGGCCGTTTGATCGCCTTTTCCCAAAATAACGGCCGGGCGCTTTGGGCGCGCCAGTTGGACGGCCCTTTCAGCGCCCCCCTTCTGCTTACCGCCAATGTACTTTACTGCAGCCAGATGTCGGAAAAATTTTACATCCTTTCTCTGGAAAACGGCACGATTTTGCACGAGGTCAAACTTTCCGGGCGTTCGCTGAGCACGCCCCTGCAATGGAAAAAACGCCTTTTTTTGTTCCTCTCCCCCGGTATTATACAGGAGTATAAGGATGCTCAATAGATTAATGGCCTTTATGCTCATGCTGACGGCCGTCATCCCGCAGGCCCTGCGCGGCCAGCAACAATGCCGCTTAAGTTTTAGCGACGACAGACAGCCCTGGGAGATCACCCTGAACGACAGCCTGATGTGCGCCTCCGGAGATACGCTGGAACTGGCCGCCGGTCGATACATCCTTGAGGCGCGCCCCGCCTACGATTACCGCTGGCCCGGGCCCTACATCCGGGATACGTTGCAGCTTAAAGCCGGCACGGTACAAAACTACGCCCTGTTCGACGGACGCGCCCTGCGTTTGGAAAAAGCTCCGGGGGCACTCTCCCCCGTCCCCGCCGGGCCCCTGCCCGACCTTTCCGGAACGGTTTTTTACAAAAAGCCCCTGTTTAAAAACGGCCTGCTGGCCGGGGCTATCCTTGGCAACTGGGCCGCCTTTTACAGTAAACGCCTGGCCGACCAATCCTATGAACGTTATCTGCGCAGTTCCCGTCAACGCGATATAAGCCGCTATTACCGGCAAAGCCGCAGCTACGACAGGCTCTCCAATGTAATGCTGGGCCTCTCCGTGGCCACCCTTTCCGCCTATTTTTGGTTATTGATAGAGGACTGAAGCCCAATGGGCATTTCACTTTTATTATTCTTTGACACACAAATGGAAGCACTCTAAATTAGCGCTTTCCTTAACGAATGCGAAACCGATGTACCCGTTTTTAAAAATTATACCCGGATTGCTGCTTTACCTGCTCTTTTTTTTAATGGCGCACTATGCCTTTTTGCACAAATGGCCCGGTCTTCAGGATGACGCCGTTTTGTTGCTCACCCTGGCGGTCGTTATGCTTACCCATCGCCGTCTCCTCCATTTTCTGGAAAAAAAGAGTCACTGGTTTTTCTCCGCGCGTATTGCCCGCGTGTTGCGGCTTATGGAAAATCTTAACCGTCAACTGAATGATACCCATAGTTATTTTGAACTGAAAAAGACGCTGATGGACAGTTTCGACCGTATCATCGAAAATACGCCCTACGCCTTTTACGTGCTGGAAGATAAGATATTTTATCTGGCCCATACCCGTAGGATCAAAGCCGACCAGATCCCCCCGGCACATATCGAGTCCATCTATTTGCGGGAGTTACCCAAGGGTGTTCTGGTTAAAAAGCGCGCCGATCTTACCCTGCCCGCGGAGGTGGAACAGGCCTTCCAACGGCTGGAGCTGGACTATCTCTATTTTTTTTCGGGTCATTCGCATATTTTTTCATTTTTAGCGGTGCGTCCGGAGTTACACCGGATACTGCAACACCCCTCCGTTTTAGAATTGTTCCGGCGCATCAACAACAAGTCGGGCCTTATGCTGGAAAGTTCCGCCCTGCATATCGACCTGGAGCAAAAGCAGCACGAGATACGCAAGCTGCTTGACGTAAGCCAGAAGATACTTTCGGAACTTGATATTAAAAAGATTCTGGATTACATCCTTGATGCCCTGAGTGAATTGATTGAGTATGACGCCGCGGCCATTTTTTTGCTCAACGACGAGACACAGGAACTGTTAAGTACCAGCAGCAGAGGATATGCCGCCCGTAGCCAGCTTTCCCTGAAAGTGGGCCAGGGCTCCTGCGGCCATGTGGCCCGCAGCCAAAAAATAGAGGTTATCCCCAATGTGGATGAGGCCAGCCATTATTATAAGGCCCGGCCGGAGACACAATCGCAAATTTCGCTGCCTCTGCTGTTTGAGAAAAAGGTACAGGGCGTTATTTGCGTGGAAAGCGATGAAAAGGATTTTTTTCAGGAACCCGATGTGGAGCTGCTAAAGGTTTTTGCCAACCAGGCGGCCCTGGCCATTCACAATGCCCATCAGGTACAGGTGCGTCTGCAAAAACAGGCCCTGGAGAACGAGCTGTTCCACGCCGGAACGGTACAAAAAGGTCTGCTCATAAAGCGCATTCCCCAAATACACAATATGCGCTTTATCGCAGAGAATATCCCCAGCCAAAATGTCAGCGGCGACCTGTACGACTTCATCCGCTTTAATGACGACACCATGGGCTGCATTATCGGCGACGTTTCGGGAAAGGGCGCCCCCGCCGCGCTGATGATGTCCCTTATCCTGGCCAGTTTTCGCACGCAATCCAAATCGGGCGACACCACCTGCGACGTGGTTAACCGTCTCAATGAGTTATTGACCGAAACCACCATAGAAGGTAAATTCACCACCCTGTTTTACGGTATCTTTCAAACCGGACACCGAAAGCTCATCTATACCAATGCCGGGCACAATCCACCCTATCTTATCCGGAAAAACGGAGAGGTGATTCCCCTAACCGGCGGCGGGTTGCTTTTGGGATTTTTAAAAAATCAGGAATATATCCAAAAAGAACTGCCCCTGGAAAAGGGTGATCTGTTTGTAGCCTTTACCGACGGGTTGAGCGAAGCCATGAACGCGGAAGAAGAGGAATTTGGCGAGGAGCGCATACTGGAAATCATCCGTTCCCGTCAACAGGATGACCTTTTTAAAATAAAAAGCACCTTGCTGGAAGCCCTGCAAAGATTTACTAAAACCGATATGCACATGGATGATATCACCCTGATTCTGGCCCGCGTAGATTCTTAGTTTCCGAAACCCATATCAGGAAAACTATTTTTGGAAAATTATAATACAAAGCTTGAAAGCTATCTGGACAAAACCTTTTACCCCCTGCTGCCGCCGCAAACGCAGGCATTCTTGCGTGAACTGGCCCCAAAGCTGCGGCTCACCTTTCAGGAATTCCGTCAGTTTACGGAAATTGCCCGTGATTTGCAGATGTGGGGCGAAGCGCCTTTTGAAGAGTGGTATGAAGGCCAGGCCGGCGCACAAGAACAGGAGGCCGCCCATAAGGCCCATGTTCGGCGGCAGATAACGGAGGCCTACACCCGGCTTAAAAATAAAGCCAAGGACTACCAGGCTCCGGCCATGACCCGGCCCAAAAAGAGGGAAAAGGGAAAAATCGTTCTTAAGCAGAGCGATAAAGAGGTTTTCGGCATGTGTCCCGTGGCCTCGCCCAAAACCGTCTGTTGCAACCTGAAGACCATAGACGCCGTGGAAAATTGCGTGTTCGGTTGCAGCTACTGCACCATTCAAACCTTTTATCATCAGGAAACCGTTTTTGACGCGCAGCTTGGAGAAAAGCTGGAGGCCCTGCGCCTGGACCCGGATAAACGGTATCATATCGGAACCGGACAGTCATCGGATTCGCTGGTATGGGGCAACCGCCATGGCAACCTGGACGCGCTGATGGCCTTTGCCCGTAAGAATCCCAATGTTTTGCTGGAGTTCAAAACAAAATCGGATAATATCGGCTATTTTCTGGAAAACGATATTCCTCCCAATATCGTCTGCAGTTGGTCGCTCAACCCCCAAACTATTGTGGAAAACGAGGAACATTTTACCGCCTCGCTGCCGCAACGCATAAAGGCGGCGCGGGCCGTGGCCGACCGGGGTATTAAGGTAAGCTTTCATTTTCACCCTATCATCTACTATAATAACTGGCGGGAAGAATATACGGCCATTGCCGCCGGGCTGCTGGAAGGTTTTGCCCCGGAGGAGGTTTTGTTTGTCTCCTTCGGATCGGTCACCTTTATTAAACCCGTGCTCAGGCAAATCCGCCGTTCCGGTCTGCCAACAAAAATCACCCAAATGGAACTGGTAAAAGACCCTCACGGCAAACTCACCTATCCCGACGCGGTGAAGATTGAAAAATTCCGCGCCATGTACGCGGCCTTTGCCCCCTGGCAGGGCAAGGTATTCTTTTATCTGTGCATGGAAAAGGCCGCCTTATGGAAGGAAAGCCTGGGCTTTGTGTTTGAAAGTAACGATGATTTTGAGCGCGAAATGCTGCGGCACTGTTTTGCTAAGATATATCCTTAGCTGTTTTTTCCCGCTTTTGCGGCTGCCAGACGTCAAGGCAAAAGGTAAAGCGGGCGCCCTTGCCCGGCTCGCTTTGCACCTCGATATTCACCCCATGGGCATCCAGGATTTTTTTGACGATGGCCAGTCCCAGCCCGGAGCCGCCGGAATTTTTGGAACGGCTTTTTTCCACCCGGTAAAATCGATCGAAAATATGCGGCAGGTCTTCCCTCGGGATGCCCTCACCGCTGTCTTCAATACGCAAATAGACCTGGCCGCCCCTTCGTGACAACAGCACTTTTACCTGTCCGCTTTCCGGCGTATAACGTATGGCATTGTCGATCAGGTTGGAAATAACACGATCAATCATGCCGATATCGCCCATGACAAAAGGCAGATTACGCTCTATTTTGGTAATCAGGTTTATTTTCTTCCGTTCGGCCTGGGGTTGAAATTTAAGCACCACATCCTGAAGCAGCTCGGCTATGGAAAACGGTTCCGGGCGGGGTTTGGTTTGCAGGGCGTCCAGCTTGGAAAGTTCAAAAAGCTCATGCACCAGTTTATTCAGATTAATAACCCCGTTGAGGATGGTATTCAGGAAAGCGCGCCTTTGTCCGGGGTCCATGGTATCTTCCTTCATCTGGATGGTTTCCAGATAGCCCTGAATGGAGGCCAGCGGGCTGCGCAGATCATGCGAAATATTGGCAATCAGTTCCCGGCGCAGAGCGTCGTTTTTCTTCATCTCATCGATGCTGTTTTCCACCGTATCGGCCATGTGGTTAAAGGCGGAAGATAGCTGGCCCAGTTCATCATCCGACTGCACGGCTATGCGCCTGCTGTAATCGCCCTTGTCAAAATCGCTTACCGCCCGGGTCATGCGCCGCAGACGGCGGGTCAGGTTAAAAAAGAGGATGGAGCCCAGAATGCCGGCGAACACCAGAATAAGCACCAGCGTAAAAGCCGTGGTGCTAAGGATATAGCTGCCGCCGATGCCGTTGATGGCCGTATCGTAAAGCTCGCTGCCCAGGATAACATAAATATAGCCCTGGTTACCTCCGGGCAGTTCTATGGCCGAAGCGGAAAAAACCTTTTGCCGGTCGGAACGCGGATCGTCTCCCATGATGGGAAAGCGCACATCGGGATCGTTGGAGACAAAACGCTTAATAGGCGCGGTGTCTATATGGCTGTTTTGTATTTTATAGGGATCGGCAAAATAGGCCAGTAAATCCCCTTTGTCATCAAGAAGATATATCTCGATGCGGGGATTATAGATCATCAGTTCATGAATCAAATGATCGATCCCGGCACGATCCAGGGAGTCTTTTAAAAATGGCTGAAACTTGGTGGCCAGGTTGCGCGCCAGATAGCGGTTCAGCGTTTGATCCGTTTCGCAAACAAAATTCATGGAGGATTGAACAGAGATGATTATCTGAGCCGTGCCCAGTAAAAAAAGCAACAAAAAGAAAATCAGGGATATTTTACCGTAAAGGGTGCGGAAGAACTCCTTCATTCATCAAAGTCCTCATAATCGGCAAACTTGTAGCCCACGCCCCAAACCGTTTTGATATACCTGGGATCGGAGGGTTCCTTTTCGATTTTGGCCCGCAGGCGGTTAATATGGGAATTTACCGTATGTTCATAGCCCGTAAACTGGTAGCCCCATACGATATTCAGCAGGTTTTCCCGGGTATAGGCCTTTCCCGGATTGTCGGCAAACAGGGCCAGCAGGTCAAATTCCTTGGCCGTAAGTTCCACGATCTTCCCGTCCAACTGCACGCGGCGCTTTTCCAGATTAATGTTCAGGCCGCCAAAGTTAAGCTCTTTCACATCGCTGGCGTTTTGCTCTTCGATAACGGCGTTTACCCGGCGGATGATAGCCTTGATACGCGCGATTAACTCGCGGATGCTAAAAGGCTTGGTTATAAAATCATCGGCACCCAGTTCCAGACCCAGTACCTTATCAAACTCCTCGGATTTGGCAGTCAGCATCAGAATGGGCAGGCTCTTTTTCTTTTCACGTATTTTCTTGCAGACATCCATGCCGTTCATTTTGGGCAACATTAAATCAAGGATCACAAGCTCATACTCATTTTCCAGAGCCTTCTTCAAACCGTTTTCGCCGTCTTCGGAACGATCAAGGTTCAGTTGCAGATCCTTTAGGTGCATTTCCAGCAGATCGCCGATATCGGGATCATCTTCGATGATTAAAACTTTTTTATCCAACATATATACTCCTGAAATTAATACGCTTTAAATATAATGACGGATGATCACAAGAATATCACAAGAAACCGTCAATCCGGGAGCGGGATAAAAGATTAAGGCCGCGCCGCTTAACAGGCCGCCCGGTCGGGAGATCAGTAGCTCTCGTTCTCGACATTGATATACGCGGGATTTAAGCGGTAATCACCAAAACCGGTATAGTCCTCGAAAAGAAATATTTTGCGGATGTTGTAATAGCGCCATATCTCGTAGGGATTGCTGTTCAACTCAAAGGGATGGCGTTCAATATCATCGGGATATCCGAATTTTATCAGGATGCGCCCGCGGTCGCTGAGCCAGCCTTTTTCACCAAAGCCGCTGAAATGCTGATTAGCGTAATTGACACGGCGGAAATATTCATCCATCAATTCGTTTTTTTCAGTATCCGGATCCGGGTCCCGCTTCTTCCAGAACCGTTTAAAAAAGGCCCGTTTGGTATCCAGGTCGGCATCCATATATTTGTTAAGCGTGTCCGTGCTTATGATATACATCATCTGCTGCAGGGCCTGATCGATGTCTTCCAGAGAGGCGGGGACGGATTTCCAGAAAAAGGTGACGTCCTTCTCACTGGTCACCTCTTCGCCTTCCACCTCCGCCGTCAGTTTTAGCAGATAACGGTTTTCGGTAAATATCTTTTTCTCCACGCGTAATAAAAATGCGGTGTAGTTCTGGTGCAGCACCTTCATCGCCGTGGAGTCAAAACTGATATTATGCCTGCTGTTGGAAAACAGGTAACGTATCTGAACCGGCTTGCCCGTTATACGCGAGTAGAGACTGAAATAGAGATGAAAATGCCCCTTTCTGTCCGTAAAGTTATTCCGTGTAACCGGATCGAAATCTAGAATATTTCCCAATGAATCCAGCTTTACATTCTCCACAAACAGGATATCGCTCAGGGCCAGGTCTTCCTTCGAGATGTCGGGGATTTCCACTTCTATGCGCTTTTGGGCGGACTTGTTGGAGTTGAGATCGATAACGCGAATCAGAAATTCATAGGAACCGGGTTTTAGTTCCACGCTGTTTTTTATATAGAGTTTGTCTTCCCGGCTGTTGGTTTTTGCAAAGGTTTTTACATTGTGTTTTTTATTAATTGTTCGTGAAAAGATAATATCCTTGTCCTTGGTGTAGACGGCAATCAGCCACTCAAACTGAGCGTCATAACCGCTGCTGTCAGACTTTACAAAAGTCAGGTCATCATAGAGTATTTCCGAAAAAATCATCACATGGCTTTTATCCAGGGAAGCTCCGAACTGACGATTTACGGAAACCTCAAAGAAGGGAATGCCCACCCCGCTCATGCCGGGCTCCTCATAGTATTGCGCCCGGAGGGGACTTAGGGCTAAAATGATGAGCAGGATACCATGGAATGATAATCGTTTCATATTTTCCTCTGTAGAGATGGTGAGTTCCTTTTGGGAGACTCACAAGTATACGCTTATCGGGAAAGTATTGCAAAATTCCCTGTTAATAGCAACCCGGTTTCAGACGGTGGGTTCCCCGGGAACATTCTCAAAACGGCCATGCAATTCATATTCCGCCGCGTCTTCCATGCGCACCGTTACAAAATCTCCCGGCTTGTAGTCAAAAGGTTCTTCCGCGGGAATCAGAACCTCATTGTCAATCTCGGGCGCGTCCCGGTAGGTGCGTCCGCTGTAGTAATTGGTATTGATGTCATATTCATCCAGCAAAACCCGTTGGCGGCCGCCGACCAGACGCCTGTTCTTTTCCAGGGAGATTTCACGTTGGGTCTCCATGATCTCCGCCTGCCTTTCCTCCGCCAGTGACGCGGGTACCTTGTCCGCAAGTTTAAAGGCGGGCGTGCCTTCTTCATCGGAATAGGTAAAGGTGCCCAGGCGGTCAAATTTAAACTGCCGCACAAAGGCCATCAGTTCGGCATGATCTTTTTCGGTTTCGCCGGGATGCCCTGTTATTAGAGTGGTGCGCAAGGCGATGTCGGGTACCCGTTTCAGTATGGTCTCGTACAGTTTTTCCAGAGAACGCCTGGTATCGCCCCGGCGCATCAGCCGCAGCATACGGTCGCTGACATGCTGAATGGGCATATCGAGATAGTGCACCAGTTTTTCGCTGTCACGCATAAAATCCAGCACATCGGTGGGGAAATTGGTGGGATACCAATAGAGTACGCGTATCCATTGCAGCCCCGCCACTTTTTCCAGTTCGCCCAACAAACGGGTGATGCTCTGGCGGCCATAAATATCCTTACCGTAATAGGAGGTATCCTGTGAAATGAGAATAAGCTCCCGGGCGCCTCCGGCGGCCAGTTTTTCCGCCTCGTCCACCAGGGTTTCCAGCGGACGGCTGCGGTGCCTGCCGCGGATGCCGGGAATGGCGCAGAAAGCACAGGTATGGTTACAGCCTTCGCTTATTTTCAGATAGGCAAAATGGCGGGGCGTGGTAACCCGCCGCATACGGTGCAAATTATCGATTGCGGCATGATGCTTGCCCAAAGCCCCCAATATGGCGCGGTAATCCTCCGTGCCAAAGATGGCGTCCACCTCCGGGATTTCCTTTTCGATATCGGCCCGGTAACGCTCCGAGAGGCAGCCGGTTACAAATACCTTTTTGGCCGGGTCCGCTTTCTTTAGTTCCAGGGCTTCAAAAATGGCCT
>JALXBH010000205.1 GCA_026991535.1 Calditrichia bacterium
CAAAAGGGCAATGACCGTGTGGGCACCTACCGCGATTGGAACGTACCCTATGATCCGCTGGAGGCCAATCCCGATAACGATCCCGCGATTACGGCCCGCAACAATAAGCGCAAGGAGACTAAATCTTATATCGATATGCCCAATATTCGCGGTCTGACCTTTCTCAATCCCCGCAATGTACGGTTTGGCGTAACGGTAAGATTCTAACGGATAAGACCCATGAAAAAATCACTATCACTCATTCTGCTCATTTCCCTTTTTAGCTCGTTAACGGCCCAGGTGGATAAAAACCTGGAACGCAACATTCGCGTGGGCACTTTTCAAAACCATTTTACCGCCTATGGATCGGAGCGGGCCTGGACGGGCAGCTATTATGCCGGCATGATCTGGCCGGCGGATTACGACCTTACGGACAATGCCGTGATAAAACGCGCCTGGATCGCCTGCGATGATTTCGCCGACGCTCGGGGCATCAACTGGGATAAATACGGCATCTATTTCGCCGCCGATGATGTGGGGCGTACCCTTTTTCCGGTAAGGCTTGATCAGAGCGCGAAATTTAAGACGCCGACGGTATATGTGGATGGCAACGATCTTAACGCTCTCTATGCCAAGGATGTGGATAGTTACAACCCGGATCAGATTGCCGACCGCGTAGTGACCAATGTGGTCAATACCTCCATGGGGCTGACCATGACCCGGCGCATCTACGCCTTTAGCCAACAGTATCATGATGATTATTTCATCAAGGAATTTATCTTTAAAAATACCGGCAATGTGGATTATGATGATGAGATTGAACTGAACAAGGAACTGAAGGGCGTCTATATCAGTTGGGGCGTGCGCTACAGTGTTAGCCGCGATGCGGCCCGTTTTAAAAACGGTCAAAGCTGGGGCAAACACACCGTGGTCACCCGTCGCGGGGAAAGCTATCCGGCGCGTTATACCGAAACCCTGACCGAAGACACGCCGCTTGATCAGTTGGACTGGCTGCGCGCCGCCTTTGCCTGGGCCGGACAGGACAATACCCGCTCCTATGACGATATCGGCGCCCCGGCCATTACCCTGAACGGTCGTTTGACCGGTATTCAACATGCCGGCATCGTTACCCTGCATGTGGATAAAAGCACCACCGATCACAGCGATGATCCCAATCAGCCTTCCGTTATGGGCTGGCACGCGGGGGATACCTATCCCGGCGCCGGGGGACTGGTGGCGGCCACCATGCAGGACCTCTATCGTATGATGCAGGGCAATCCCTATAAGGGCAAGGGCGGTACCGACCGATTTGATGAAACCTATATCAATACCATCACCAATCAGAAGGACCCCTTTACCGTGCATGGCGACGGCGGCGGCACCAATATCTGGCTGGTTTACGGCCCTTTTGATATTCCCGTGGGCGACAGTATCCGCATCGTGGAAGCGGAAGGGGTGAACGGGTTGAGCCGCACCATGGCCAATAAAATCGGCGAGCGCTGGAAAAAAGCTTTTCAAAACAGCTCCGATAAGGGCCCTTTTGAGCTGCCGGACGGTTCCACCACCACCGATAAGAATGTTTATAAAAACATGTGGGTGTTTACCGGCAAGGATTCGATTATGAAGACCTTTAGCCGCGCCAAACGCAATTTTGACAGTGGCATGAACATCCCGCAGCCCCCCTTGCCGCCGGGATTGTTCGATGTTTCCTCCGGCGGGGATAAGATATTCTTAAGCTGGCAGGCCAGTCTTTCCGAAAGCGAGCCGAACTTTGGCGGCTATCGCATCTATCGCGCGGTAGGCAAGGCCGACACCACCTATCAGGAGATATTTGCCTGTGGGGTGGGTACGGATAATCCGGAGATTGTGCATTCCTTTGAAGACCGCACGCCGCAAAGGAACTTTCCCTACTACTATTATATCACCGCTTTCAGCGACGGCAGCAACAACCGGGACGGCATTCTTAACCCGGCCGGTCCGCTGGAAAGCAGTAAGTTTTATACCTGGGCCTCCGATCCGGCCTATCTCAAGCGCCAGCCCGGCGAAACACTGGCCGATGTACGTATCGTGCCCAATCCCTATAACATTTCCGCCCGCGATTTTAACTATCTGGGCGAGCCCAATAAAATTACCTTTTTAAATATACCCGCCTATTGCGATATCAATATCTACACGGAGCGGGGCGATCTGGTGCAAACCATAAAACACCGTGACGGCAGCGGTGACGCCAGTTGGGATGCGGTGACCCGTACCCGTCAGGTGGTGGTCAGCGGCGTTTATATTGCCCATATTCAGGTTACGCAGGATTATACCACTTCCGACGGGCGTACCTTGTATAAAAAGGGTGATCAGATTGTTAAGAAATTTGTCATTATAAGATAAGGAAAGCGCATGAACTTACGCACAATGTTGGCAATGATGATCCTGTTGGCCGGAAGCCTCCGTGCCGGTAATAACGAGTTCCGTGCCGTTTGGGTGATCACCTGGGAGCACATCAACAGCGGACTCACCGCCGAGCAAAACAAGGCCAATATCCGTGAAATTCTGGATAATGTTAAAACGGCCAATATGAACGCCGTATTGTGGCAGGTGCGTCAGGGCGGCACGGCCTACTATAATTCTTCCTATGAACCCTGGGGACGCTATGCCGGTTACAGCGATCCCGGATACGATCCGCTGGCCTATGCCATTGAAGAGGCGCATAAGCGGGGACTGGAACTGCATGCCTGGTTTAACACCTTCCAGGTATCGGATACCTCTCCCGGTACCATTGCCGCCGAACATCCGGAGTGGATATGCACCAATATTGACGGACAGGCCATGCCCGCCTACCGTGCTGCCTCGCCCGGTATGCAGGCCGTGCGCGACTACACTGTTAAGGTGGCCATGGAGATTGTGCGCAACTACGACATCGACGGCTTTCATCTGGACTATGTGCGCTGGAATGAATACGACGAAGACGATATGGTGAATGTGGCCGGTATCAGCATGGAAGAGCAGTTGAACAAGATGGACGGCGAACTTTCCGAAGAGCGGGTGCAAAGGCTGGCCAAAAGCGCGGGCACCAAGCGTTATATCTATGATACGGAACATCCCTACAGCGCCACGCCGCCCGAGGGGTATGATACCTGGGATAACTGGCGCCGGGCCGGCGTGACCAAATTTGTGAAGCAACTGCATGACTCCATCCAGGCGGTAAAGCCCTGGGTACGTCTTTCGCCCGCCGCGCTGGGTAAGTATAACTGGAGCGGTTGGAACGGCTACGAGGTCGTTTTTCAGGATGCCGCCCTGTGGTATAACGAAGGCTATATCGACCAGCTTATGCTGATGAGCTATCACTGGACCACCGGCAACGGGTTTAAGGGCATGCTGCAGGATGACTGCCCCAATTGCTGGAAGGATTATACCGCCGCCGGGCGAGCGGCCGGACGCATGTTTACGCCGGGACCCGGCTCTTATGTCCTCGATGAGAACAATGTCTGGAATAATCATCCCGATATCGTCTATAAAAGCAGGCAGGTGGACTTTGTGGATGGCTTTCAGTTTTTCAGCTATGGAAGCTGGGAAGGGCATGACTATTGGGAAACCGCCGGAACCAGCTTCTTTGCCAATCGCAAAAAGGTTAAGCCGTTGACCTATATGAACAGCGATCAGCCGGGCGCTCCGGTCATTCAGCTTAGTAAAACAGGCGATCTGAGCTATAAGATCGATGTGTCCGTGCCGGCCAATGAAACGGCACGCTATGCCATCTACCGCTCCGAGGATGATGTACTGGATGCCGATACGGATAAAATACTGGACTTCATCTATACCGATCAGGATTTCAGCTACACGGATCAATTGAGCGGTTTGCAGGATTTCAATGGTCAGTACCACTATTTTGTTACCACTCTGAGCCGTTTTTGGATAGAATCACCCCTCTCCAACTCACAGCTTAGCGACTCCGTCTTGTCCCTGCCGCCAACGGTTGTCTCCACCACGCCGGCCGACAGCGGACTGATATCCATCGGCAGCGGCCTGCGCATTGATTTTTCCAAAACCATGTCCGGCCAGTCCCTGGACAGTCTGATCCATTTTAGTCCGGCGGTAAATTTTGAAGCCGCCTGGGGCAGCGATAATAAGTTTATCACCGTCTCCTTTCCCGATCTGCTGGCTAAGGCTGAAAACTATACGGTGGTCATAGACTCCGCCATTACGGATGTTAACGGCCGCTTGCTGGACGGCAATGCCGACAGCACGGAAGGGGACAGTTACCTTTTTCACTTTAGCACCAAGGGCGATGATGATATTCCGCCACAGCTTATTGCCGCCTATCCCCCGGAAGGGGAGAAGATCGACAGCGAGGATATTTTCACCTTCTGGTTTAACGAGCCCCTGCTGGAAGACAGCATCTCCTCGGATAAAATAGCGTTGTATCAGGGCGAAACCTTTATCGATACAAAATTCTTTTACCGCAAGTCCGGTGAACAGTCCAGCCTGTCCATCAAGGCGACGGAAGCGCTGAACCCCGACACGAAGTATACGCTGTTTCTGGACAG